>NZ_DAMCLZ010000008.1:0-152661 GCF_032109125.1 Chishuiella sp. | reverse complement strand
TGCTTCACGTCATTACCCAATGACGATTAATTCTGACGAGGAAGAAATGTTACTTGCTTGTGCAGAAGAAATAAATGCTATTTTGAAACAATTTGAACAGAAATACGCTGTTTCTGACAAACAAGATGCCCTTGCTATGGCAACAATTCAACTCGCATTACGTGAAGCTAAATTGAAAAAGCAAGTAAAAGATAACGAAGAAATAACAACAGAACGTATTTCTAAGTTATTAGAATTGATCGATCAGTCAATTCCAAAATAAAGAGAAGTTCTGACAGTTGCGAAACTGTCCATTTTACAATATTCCTACATTAGTTCTAGCTATTTTGGTTAACTCAACACTAGTTTTGTTACCGAGTGAACACCGTTCGGAAAGCGGGCCACAACCTTAGGGTTCAATTTTATATTGACAGTGGATACTTGACTATCGGACTAACTCAAATCCTGTTTTCAGGAGTTAACTCAAAACATACTCGACTAATGTAGGTTTTTTTATATAAAAACATTACATAATCTATGGAACCAATGACAATAATTATTGCGATTGTTACATTAATCATAGGAGCTACGGTAGGATATTTTTTATCAAAAAAATCGGTTGATAAACAAAACCAAGAATTGATAAATGAGGCTACTCGTAAAGCTCAATCTTTGATTAATGATGCTGAAAAGGATGGCGAAGCCATTAAAAAAGAAAAGATTTTTCAGGCGAAAGAAAAATTTTTAGAATTAAAATCTAAGCACGAAGAAGTTGTAAATCAGAGAGAAAGAAAGGTGTCTGATGCAGAGCTTAGAGTAAAAGAAAGAGAAGAAAGAATAAAATCAGATTTAGCTGAAATACATAAACAAAAAGATCAAATAAAATCTGAAAAAGGTAATATACAAGCACGCACTGAAAAACTAAATATCAAGCAGAAAGAAATTGATGCTATGCATAATAAACAAGTAGAGATACTTGAAAGAATTTCAAATTATTCTGCTGAAGAAGCTCGTGCTGAGTTGATTGAAGTTTTAAAAGACGAAGCTAAAACTAAAGCTCAAGCTCATATCCAAGAAATTATGGAAGAGGCTGAGTTAGATGCAAAAAATGAGGCTAGGAAAATTGTTATTTCATCAATACAAAGAATTGGTACAGAGCAAGCGATAGAAAATGCAGTTTCTGTTTTTAATATTGAATCTGATGAGATAAAAGGTAGAATTATTGGTCGTGAAGGACGTAATATTCGTGCAATAGAAGCTGCAACTGGTGTAGAGGTTATTGTTGATGATACACCTGAAGCTATTATTCTTTCTTGTTTTGATCCTGTAAGACGTGAAATAGCTCGTCTTTCATTGCATCGTTTAGTAACAGATGGACGTATACACCCTGCAAGAATTGAAGAGGTCGTAGCAAAAACAACTAAACAAATTGAGGATGAAATTATAGAAGTAGGTAAGAAAACTATTCTTGATTTAGGTATACATGGATTACATAAAGATTTGGTTCGTATTGTGGGACGTATGAAATATAGATCTTCTTATGGGCAAAATTTATTACAACACTCACGTGAAGTAGCTAATTTAGCAGGAACTTTAGCAGCTGAGTTAGGGTTAAATCCAAAATTAGCTAAAAGAGCAGGTTTATTACATGATATAGGTAAAGTTCCTGAGCAAGAATCAGAATTACCTCACGCTATTTTAGGTATGCAATGGGCAGAAAAGTATGGAGAACATCCAGACGTTATTAACGCAATTGGGGCTCACCATGACGAAATAGAGATGACATCTTTAATTTCACCAATTATTCAAGTTGCTGATGCTATTTCTGGAGCTCGTCCTGGAGCTCGTCGTCAAGTTGTAGAGTCATATATGCAACGTTTAAAAGATTTAGAAGCTACTGCTCTAAATTTTGATGGGGTAGAAAAAGCATATGCAATACAAGCAGGTCGTGAGTTACGTGTAATTGTAGAAAGTGATAAAGTTGATGATACAAAAGCAGCAGAATTATCATTTTTGATTTCTGATAAAATTCAGAATGAAATGACTTACCCAGGTCAAGTTCGTGTTACTGTAATTAGAGAAACAAGAGCTGTTAATATAGCGAGATAACAAAATAAAATTATAATCTAAAATGGGCAAATCTATTAAATAGATTTGCCCATTTTTTTACATTAAAAATATTTATCTATATTTAAATGTTGTTAAAAAAATATTTTCTTAATTAATATATTATATATTGTAAATTAATTAATTAACAACTTGTTGATAACCTTTTAAATTTTTAATATTTGAAAATTTTTAATTGTAAAATGTTATCTTAATTTTGGAAATAGAGTATTATAAAAATACAAAATTGTAAGTCTATTGACTCTCAATTATAAAAAAAAATATGTCAGATTTAATCTGATATTAAATTTTAAAAAAATGCATTTTTATACTATTTATTAATCCTAAAATTCTAAAAAACTATGTCAATTTTTGATAAAAGAGTAAATTATAAGCCATTTGAATATCCTGAGATTTTAACATTTACAGAAGCTATACAAAAAGCATATTGGGTACATGGAGAAGTAGATTTTACTTCAGATATACAAGATTATCATGCCAATTTGGATGAAGTAAAAAGAGAGATCCATAAACGCTCTATTTTATCAATTGCTCAAATAGAAGTTACAGTAAAAGGTTTTTGGGGAGATTTATATCATTATTTTCCAAAACCAGAATTAAATGGTTTAGGAGCAACATTCGCAGAATGTGAATTTAGACATAGTGAAGCTTATTCTAGAATATTAGAAGTGAATGGTTATTTAGATGAATTTAGTATAGCTTTAGAAAATCCAATTTTTAAAAGTTATAATACATTCGTTGGAGACATTATGCGTGATGAGAGTAAATCAATCGTAGAAAAATTATTATTTTTTGCATTAGTAATAGAAGACAGCTCTTTATTCTCAAAATTTGCAAATATATTAGCATTCACTCGTTTTGATGGTTTAATGAAGAATACAGCAAACATAATTGCTTGGACTTCTACTGATGAACAAATTCACGCGAATGCAGGAATTTATTTAATAAATAAAATTAGAGAAGAAGGTTTACTTCCTGCAGAATTAGATCAAAATTGGGTAGAGATAGCAGTTCGTGGTTATATAGATCAAGAAGAAATGATGTTAGATTGGATTTTTGAAAAAGGAGAATTTGGTTATTACTCAAAATCTGATTTATTAAACTATATGAAATATAGAATTGATGATGCTGTAGTAAAAATTGGATACAAAAAAATATATAACATTACACAAGAACAATATAAGCCAATGGCTTGGTTCGAGGAGGAAGTATTTGCAAATAGTTTAGATGATTTCTTTGCAAAACGTCCAGTAGATTATACAAAGCATGATAAAAGTATTTCTGCTGATGATCTATTCTAATAAATAAAAACAAGAAAAAAATTAATACATATAAATCTAAAACTATGGAGAACTCAATTTCAAACGAAGAAACTCAAAATGTATTTTTTGACGGTGAGACGCCAAAACTTTGGTGGAAGAATTCGGAATCTGAACAGATTCTAAACAGAGGTTATTTGTTGAAAGGAGAAACCGTAGAAGGAGCAATAGACAGAATAACAGCTGCAGCAGCTAAGCGTTTGTATAAGCCTGAATTACAAGAATCTTTCAAAGAAATGATAGAAAGAGGATGGATGAGTTTATCTTCTCCAATTTGGGCTAATATGGGGACGGAAAGAGGTTTACCTATTTCTTGTTTCAATGTGCATATTCCAGATAGTATAGAAGGAATTACACACAAGCTAGGTGAAGTAATTATGCAAACTAAAATAGGAGGAGGAACATCTGGTTATTTTGGAGAATTACGTGAACGTGGTGCAGCAATTACAGATAATGGTAAGAGTAGTGGAGCTGTATCATTTATGGAATTATTTAATTCAGCAATGAATGTTGTTTCTCAAGGATCTACACGCCGTGGAGCTTTTGCTGCATATTTAGATATTGACCATCAAGATATTGAAGAGTTCCTTAAGATTAAATCAATCGGTAGCCCAATTCAAAATCTATTTTATGGTGTTTGTGTACCAGATTATTGGATGCAAGAAATGATTGATGGAGATGCTGATAAAAGACAAATTTGGGCGAAAGTACTAGAATCTCGTCAAGAAAAGGGATTACCATATTTATTCTTTTCAGATAACGTAAATAAGAATAAACCACAAGTTTATAAAGACTTAGGGATGAGAATAAATGCATCAAACCTTTGTTCAGAAATAATGTTACCATCTAGTGAAGATGAATCATTTATTTGTTGTTTATCTTCTATGAATTTAGAATTGTACGACGAATGGAAAGATACAGAAGCAGTACGTTTAGCTATATTTTTCTTAGATGCTGTATTACAAGAATTCATAGAAAAAACAGAAGGAAACCATTACTTAGCTTCAGCTAATAAATTTGCAAAACGTCACCGTGCATTAGGATTAGGTGTATTAGGATGGCATTCTTACTTACAGCGTAATATGATTCCATTTGAAGGAATGGAAGCAAAATTACGTACAACGGAGATCTTTAAACATATACAAGGTAAAGCAGATAAAGCTTCAGAAGAATTGGCTCGTATATATGGAGAACCAGAAGTATTAAAAGGATATGGACGTCGTAACACAACAACATGTGCCATTGCTCCAACAACGTCTTCATCTGCTATTCTAGGACAAACATCACCAGGAATAGAGCCTTTTGCATCTAACTATTATAAAGCAGGATTGTCAAAAGGTAACTTTATGCGTAAAAATAAATACTTAACAAAGTTATTACAAGAAAAAGGATTAGATAACGAAGATGTTTGGAGAGGAATCATGTTAAATGGAGGTTCAGTACAGCATATTGCAGAATTATCTCAAGAAGAAAAAGATGTTTTCAAAACATTCAAAGAAATTTCTCAGTTAGAGATTGTACAACAAGCAGCTATCCGTCAAAAATATGTAGATCAATCACAATCATTGAACTTAAATATTCCACCAGATTTACCAGTAAAAGAGGTAAATAAATTAATGATAGAAGCGTGGCAATTAGGAGTTAAAACTCTATATTATCAACGTTCACAATCAGTATCGAAAGAATTAGTAGCTAATTTAGTGTCTTGTTCGTCTTGTGAATCATAAACGAGATTTTTAAATAAAAAAAAGCTGTTTCATTTACATGAAACAGCTTTTTTTTATTTAAAATTGATTATTCTAATTGAAATTATAAAATTATACAGTAATCCATCCTAAAAATTTTTATTAAAATATTATATTTATTATCTAATCTATTAAACTAAAAATGACAAAAGAATTTAAAGAATTCGAAAAACAAATTAAGAAAACACATAAAATCGCTTATACACCACAATATAAATCTGAATTTCATACTCAACTTTCTGAAAAAGCTTTTTTTGCAATCACAAACCAAACGTTTGAAAAATTAGATTGGGATATAATTTACATAGATCAACACTCTATAGAGGCTAAACGGAAAGTTAAAAAATTTGGAATGTCTCAGTATACAGAATCTATAATTGTATCTTATAATTATGGAAATGTAATTGTAAAGAGTGAATCATTAGGTAATGAATTTTGGGATAATGGTAGAAATTCAAAAAGAGTACATTTATTTGTACATGTTTTTCAGCAAATAGAAAAAGAGTGTAATCGCGAAGATTTAAAAAAATTAGAGAAAGAGCAAGAAGCCAAAGATAATTGGGATAACTATATAATTCCCAATGAACTTCCAAAACCCAAAAAAATAAGAAAACCAAAGATTTTGTTTTCAATAATTATAGCAATTGCAACATCTATTTTATTAGCATTTGTAATTGCGAAAATTTCTATAACTGCAAAATATGTGATTTTTTTATTTGAATTTTTAGTAGGATTAGCTTTGGCATTTTCATTAAAATTAGGAATTCAATTAGGTAATTATACAAATTTTATTCAGTTAAAAAATATACTTATAGCTTCTATTATTATTGTTTTTATTGGTAATCAAGTATTTCAATATATTATTATAATAAATGAGAATAATATTAACGGGATTGGTTTTTTTGAATTTTTGAAGTATAGAATTCAATTAGGTTTAAAATTAAAAAAAATAAACGTCGGAACTATAGGTCTTATTATTAGTTGGATTATTCAATTAGGTTTATCTTTTATTTTCGGTTATATATTTTTGATGAGGTTTTTAATTAATTATGTAATAAAAAGAGTACCTTCTGAAGTCGTTGAATTTGCGCTTTATCATTTTATAAAAGGTAAAGATGAGTATCAAGTAAGAAATGAATTATCTACTTTAGGATGGGACAAAGAACAAAATCAGAATGAAGTTTTTGAGGCTATAGATGGAGTTCAAGGACAAAATCAAATGAATAGAACAACTTGATTTTTGTCAATTATAAGCTGCTTGATTATTAAATGTTATTTAAAATGAAATCAATACTTTTTATATTTTCATATTTTTTTTCACTAAATCTTTTTGGTCAGATAAATAATAATTTTGAATTAACAAAATACAGTGATACAGCTAATTACTTCGAATATGTAAAACCAATTATAGAGAAGTTAAATCTAATAAAACCAATAAATAATAAAATTTTTTTTCGATTAAGTTCACCTAAATATTATTTAGAATTATCAAAGGAGTCAAATAAATATTTGATTTATGCAAATGAAATCTGGAAAGGAGAAAAAACAGGAGAGATCTTTATAAAACAGATAGACTTATCAAAAAAACAAGTAAGTGAAATAAACAGTCTAATTGATTCTTTAAATATAAATGATATTCCAAGTGGTAATCAAATTAAAAACTGGACTTCAGGATTTGATGGGATAACATATATTTTTGAACTGAAAAATAAAAATAAATATTCATTTAAAAATTATTGGTCGCCATCTTCTCAAGAAAAATTTGAAGAATCAAATAAGATTAATTTCTTTTTACAAAAATTAGATGATATAATTAATTACCAAAAGAATAATGAGGAATTTGAGAGAGAAGTTCCTTATTTCAATTGGAAAAGAGATGGTACTTCTTGGAATGTCGTAAAAGCTATAACTAAAGAGAATAAGGCTGAATACAAAAAGTATAAAAAAAAGAAAAATAGTAAATTATGAATATAAATAATTATTTAAAATTTCTTTGGGCAATACCTTCGGTCCACGCTTTTTGCTCCCAATCTTTTTAGATTAGATATCTAACAAATATTAAAATGAATCCAATCTAAAAAGGATTTCTGCTTCAATCGCTATTGCAAATTATTGATTAATAAATATGATTTTAGACAATTCAAAAAAGTTGCTTCTGAAATATTAGTATTTTTTGAATAGAATTAAAAAGTAGTAAATATTATTGTTTTCTAAACAATAAAAGCGTTAGGGATTGTAATGAAAGATTGTAAGGGAAAGCCCGCCGGAACGGAACGCCCAAATCATTAATTTGTTACTATAATTAATTAACTGCTTTTGTTTTATTTGAGATCAAAGACCAAATGATTGTTAGGAATAAAACACCTCCAATAATTGAAAGAGAAATTGTCGACTCGAAATGGTAGAATGGCATAATAATCATTTTTATTCCTATAAAGCTTAAAATGATTGCTAAACCATAGTGTAATTTGTTGAATTTATCCATAGAATTAGCTAACAAAAAATACATAGAACGTAAACCTAAAATAGCAAATATGTTGGATGAATAAAGGATAAATGGATCGTTTGGTGCAACAGCAAATATGGCAGGAATACTGTCTACAGCAAATACTAAATCTGTAACTTCTATAACCATTAATGCAACAAAAAGAGGAGTAGCCATTTTTATTCCGTTTTGTACAGTGAAAAATTTTCCTTGTGCAAAATTAGGCGTTACTTTAAAAAATTTGTGAACTAATTTTACTCCAATATTTTCAGATAAATCTTGGTCTTCATCTTCTTCAGATTTCCAAGATTTTATTCCAGCATAAAGTAGGAAGAATCCAAAAAGCGTCAAAATTATATTTGGTCGGAAAAATTCTTTAGTTACGTAATTAGCATGTGGATCAGAATCACTTAATGTAAAATTCCAATCACCTATAGAAAATGCAGGTAAATAAGTCATTTTAATTAATTCTACACCAGCAAAAATAAATATTGCTCTAAAAATTAAAGCACCAATTATTCCCCAAAATAAGACTTTATGTTGATATTCTTTTGGAATTTTAAAGAAACCAAAAACAAGTATGAATACAAATAAATTGTCGATAGAAAGAGCTTTTTCTATCCAATAAGCAGCTTGAAACTGAGAGAATTTGTTGATAGCAAATGCATGTCCATCAGCATTCTTGAAAACAAAATAAATAACTCCACTGAAAATCATTGCTAACGAAATCCATACAACAGTCCATGTTAATGCCTCTTTATTAGAAACAGCATGTGGATTTTTATTAAAAATACCTAAATCTAGCAATAACATAATAATTACTGCGATTCCAAACACAGTTATTAGACCAGGATGATTTAACATATTATCCTGAACAACACTGAAAATACTCATATAAGTTTACTTTTATCTAACAATTTGCTATAAATTTACCAATTATAATTAAATGGCTCTTCATAATTGCCTTTAATAAGACAGAACTAGCAAAGTTAATTTATTTTAGAATGAAAAAAATATTCATATACTTTTTATTGATAATTATTTTACCAATAACATTGAAAGCACAACAAGATTCACCATTGTACAAAGATTCTATTCAGATGAAATGGGTAAATGAGAAATATGATTCGATGTCGTTGGAAGAAAAAGTTGGTCAATTATTTATTGTTGCTGCCTATAGTAACAGAGATATAGTCCATGAAAATGAAATACAAGCTTTAATAGAAAAAGAGCATATTGGAGGTTTGATTTTTATGCAAGATCAGGCTGTACATCAAATAGAATTAACGAATAAATTTCAATCGGTGTCTAAAATTCCTTTATTGATTGGAATGGATGCTGAATGGGGATTAGCCATGCGTTTGAAAGATGTTGAGCGTTTTCCTTGGAATATGACATTAGGAGCATTACGAAATAATGATTTAGTTTATCAAGTAGGTAAACAAATAGGTGTACAAGCGAATAGAGTAGGAGTACAATTTAATTTTGCTCCGTCTATAGATGTTAATGTGAATCCTAATAATCCAATAATTGGTAGCCGTTCTTTTGGATCTAATCCAGATCGTGTGGCAGAAAAAGGAATTGCTTATATGGAAGGAATGAAAGCACAAAATGTATTATCTTCTGCAAAACATTTCCCAGGACATGGAAATACAGATAAAGATTCTCATAAAACATTACCTTTAATTCCAGATAATAAAGAAGATTTAGAAAAATACCATGTCGCACCATTTAAAAAATTAATTGATGCAGGAGTACAATCTATTATGGTTGCACATTTAAATGTTCCAGCTTTGGAATCTGATCCAAAAATTCCTTCAACACTATCTAAAAAAATTATTACAGATTATTTAAAGGGAGAATTACATTTTAAAGGAATTATTATTACAGATGCCTTGAATATGGATGGTGTTGCTAAAATGTATGCGCCAGGAGATGTAGATTATAGAGCATTTATTGCAGGGAATGATGTTTTATTATTTTCACAGAATGTGCGTATAGGAAAACAAAAAATTATTGAAGCAATAAACAAAGGTGAAATTTCTGAACAACGTTTAGAAGAAAGTGTAAAGAAAATTTTGATGGCAAAATACATTACAGGGTTAAATGAGTTGAAACCTTCTGACCCAATAAATGTGATTCAAGATTTAAATTCTGCTGAGAATTTAGCTTTAACAACTAAGATATTTGAGAAAGCATCTACAATTGTTAAAAATGAAAACAAAGTATTACCTATAAAAAAGTTAAACAAAAAGATAGCTTTTGTTCCATTAGAACAAACGGATTATGATACTTTTTTAACTCATTTACAAAAATATGCGAATGTTAAATTAGTACAAGTAAATAATCTTACAGAAGTTAATTTATTGAATGATTTTGATGAGATTATTGTTGGTGCATTTTTATCAAATGAAACGGTATATAAACCTTATAAATTATCTTCAAATTCAATTGAAATTTTAAATGCATTGCCAAAAGGGAAAAAGAAAATATTTTCCTTATTCACAAGTCCTTATGGATTAAAAGATTTGGATTTATCGAATTTAGATGCTGTAACTGTTCAATATCAAAATACAAAAGAAGCACAAGCTGCTGCTGCACAAATTATATTTGGAGCGAATGGAGCAGATGGAATTCTTCCTGTAGATGTAAACGATAATTTGAAAGCTGGACAAGGAATTGTTACAAAATCAATAAAACGTTTAGGATTTACAGCTCCTGAAAATGTTGGTCTTTCAAAAAAAAACTTTTAGAAATAGATCAACTAGCAAATAATGCGATTATAAATCATTATACACCAGGAATGCAAATTTTAGTTGCTAAAGATGGTAAAGTGATTTATGATAAAAGTTTTGGAACACAAGATAAAAATTCTTCTGTAAAAGTAAAATGGACGGATTTATATGATTTAGCCTCTGTAACTAAAGTAACTGCAACTCTTCCGTTGTTAATGCTAGAAGTTGGTGAGAACAAACTTCGTTTAGATCAAACATTAGGAGAAATAGATGAACAAGCTAAAAATACAAATAAATCAAACTTATCAGTAAGAGAAGTTTTAGCACATCAGGCTGGTTTGAAACCTTGGATTGGATTTTATAACGAAACAGTAAACGTAAAAAATGCTCGCTTGTATTTAGATTTTTATTCACGTAAAAAAGATGAGGAGCATCAAATAAAAGTTACGGATAATATTTTTATTATTAATTCGATAAAAGATACTATTTACGAAGATATTTATAAATCGCCATTAGGTAAAAAAACATATCAATATTCAGATTTAGGATATTATATCTTCAAAAAAAAATTAGAAAAAGATTTTCAAGAAGGTTTAAATCAAATTGTACAAGAAAAATTTTATCAAGATTTGGGAATGTATCGAACAACATTTAATCCAAAAGAAAAATTTTCTTTGAATAATATTGTTCCAACAGAATATGATAAAACCTACAGAAATCAATTAATACATGGTTTTGTACATGACCAAGGAGCTGCAATGATGGGAGGAATAGCTGGACATGCAGGATTATTCTCTAATTCTATCGACTTAGCCAAACTAATGCAAATGTATTTGAATGGAGGAGAATATGGCGACCAGAAATATTTAGATTCTTCAGTTATACAAGAATTTACAAAGCAACAATTTAAGGGAAATCATAGAGGAGCAGGTTTCGATAAAATGACTAATCCATTACAAACAGGACCTTCAGCAGAAAGTTTTGGACATACAGGTTTCACAGGAACAATGGTTTGGGTTGACCCGAAATATAAAATAGTATATATTTTTCTTTCTAACAGAGTCAATGAAACAGTAGAACCAAATTATCTTTCTATTAAAAAAGTAAGAGAAAATATAAGACAAGTAATTTATGATGCAATTTTGCCTTAAATTTGTCTAAATAAAAAAACGCAAAATGAAAATAGGAATTGTGTGCTATCCTACTTACGGAGGAAGTGGAATTGTAGCAACAGAACTGGGAATGGATTTAGCGGAGAAAGGGCACGAAGTACACTTTTTTAGTACCAATGTACCTGCAAGATTAAATATCAAATTACCAAATATATACTTTCATCGTATTCATGTAGAAACATATCCATTGTTTCAATATCAACCATATGATTTAGCTTTAAGTACAATTTTGTACGACAAAGTATTGCATTACCAATTAGAGTTAGTTCATGTGCATTATGCAATCCCACATGCTTATGCAGCATACTTTACAAAACAAATGTTACAACGTAAAGGTTATCATTTACCGATTGTAACTACTTTACATGGGACAGATATTACTTTGGTAGGTAAACATCCTGTTTATAAAACAGCAGTAGAGTTTTCTATTAATGAGTCGGATGTTGTAACTTCAGTTTCAGAAAGTTTGAAACAAGATACTTTAAAGGCTTTTGATATTACAAATCATATAGATGTTGTACCGAATTTTATAGATAACGAACAATATTTACCAGAGAAATGTGTATGTTGTAGAGCAAATTTTGCTTTACCTAATGAAAAAGTGATCTTACATACATCTAATCTTAGAAAGGTAAAACGTATAGAAGATGTTATAAAAACGTTTAACATTATACAAAAGCAAATTCCATCAAAATTGATTATTGCTGGAGAAGGTCCTGAATGGGAGCTAGCAGATCAGTTAATACAAGATTTTGGGTTACAAGATAAAGTAAAAAGTCTTGGAATGGTAAGCGATTTGAATGATGTTTTAAAAGCATCAGACTTATTTCTGTTACCATCCGAGCAAGAAAGTTTTGGTTTAGCTGCTCTAGAAGCAATGGCAGCAAATGTGCCTGTTGTATCTTCTAATGCAGGTGGAATTCCAGAAGTTAATATAGATGGTGTTACAGGATTTGTTTGTCCAGTAGGAGATGTAGAAATGATGGCACAAAAAGCTATTTATATTCTAGAGGATGACAAGCGTTTGTACGATTTTAGCCTTAGAGCAAAAGAACAAGCTATCCGATTCGATAAAAAGAATATTCTTCCTCTTTACGAAGATTTATATCGAGCAGCAATAGAAAATGTAAAAGTAAATTAAGATAGAAAACTAACCTTTTTGGGTTAGTTTTTTTATTTTATACTATCTGTTTTTTTTAACCTCTAACTTTATTTATGGCAATCACTTCGTACCGCGCTTTTTGTTTCAATCTTTGCTAATTGATCATTCAGTTTAAGTTGAAATGCATTAATTAGCAAAGGATTTCCACTTCAATCTCTATTGCAATCATTTAATTTTTAATCGAATAATTATTTTTAATAGTAATCTTTTTATATTTAAAATATATTGTAATTAGAATTATATTAAATAAAACTTTAATGTTTTTTTAACTATTATTGTTTTTTTTATATTAAATTAGCCAAATATTTTAACATAAAAATGATAAATCCTTTTAAATTATCAGATTATTTTATACCTATTTATAATTTTTTTAAAATTATAGTTAAAATTAATTTTAGAAATTTCAACTATAGATTTAAGAACAAAACATACCTAGATAAAAAATATATTAAACATAATTATATAAATAATAAAGGAATTATAAAAATTGATTATGATTTCGATAATTTAATTTATTTGAAATTTGAAAAAACATATTATTTCAATCAATCAAGTTCTCTTATAATTAATCTCTATAACTACAATAAAGATGAAATTACACTAAAATTTAGAGGTTTAAAAGATGAAATTATACATATAATAAAAATTAATGATTCAATATTTACAAACTTCTCAGAATTTTCTGTTGATATTAAAGAAAAGAAGATAAAAATTAGTAAGAAAATTTCTTCATTAATAAATATAACTCCGAATTATAATTTAACATTGAATGATTTCAAAATAAGCAACAATCAATACAAGGTAAAAAGAATAAAATATAACAAATCAAACTATGTTAGATAACAAATATCAAGTTCCAGAAGCAAGCAAAGTAATGAAAGCATTATGGACAGCGGCAGGTGGAGATCCGTATTTATTACAACGCACTACATATAGCGATCAAGTAAAATATTCATGCTTAGGTGGAATTGTATTCGCTACGGGATTAATGGCAGGTTTATCAGGTGGTTATGCATTTTATACAATTTTTGAACCTAGAGGGAGTGCATTAGATAACCCTATTCACATAAGTACTGTATTTATGGCTATTATATTTGGTATTTTTTGGGGGCTAATGATTTTTAATTTAGACCGATTTATTGTTGCCGCAACAGGAAAAGGTGATGGTACAGAAAAAATTACTTGGGATGAATTAAAAGGTGCTATTCCTAGAATTATCATGGGATGTATTATTGCTATTAGTATTTCTAAACCTATTGAAATTAGAATGTTTAAAACTGAAATTGACAATAGATTATATGAAAAACAATTAGAAGTACAAAAAGAATTTGAAAAGAAAACAACTGCGAACTTTGAAGAAAGACTAAAAGTCGTTGAAAATGATTTAGGTAACTTAGAAGTAAAGCGAAAAGATATCATTGATAGAATAAAAAAAGCTGAACAAGCTTATGAAGATAATTTAATGGGAAAAGCTAATGGTGTTATAGCTGGAAATGGTCCATTAAGTAAAGCTCTTAATGGACAAATAGCTTCACTTAAAAATGAATTATCTAGATTTGAAGAATTAAATAAACAAAAATTTGAACAAGCAGATAAAAAGAAAAAAGAAATCCTTATAGAAAAAGATAAAGCATTATCATCAAATGAAAAAGTAGCTAAAGGATTAGATGGTTTATTAGAACGTATTAAAATTGCACACGAAGTAGCTGGATTTTGGATAACTACTTTTGTAACATTATTATTTTTAGCTATAGAGTTAACTCCTATATTTTTTAAATTAATGTTAACCAAAACTCCTTATGATTATTTAGCTGAAAATAGAGATGATTTAATAAGAGCATATAATGGTATTGAAGTTAAATACGATTTTTATGAAGATAAAAAAGGAATTGAAAGACATTTAGTAATAAATCATGAAGCAGATTTAAAAATTTTTGAAAAAATTAAAGAATCAGAAATACAAAAAGAATTAACGGATTATGCAATCAATAAATTTAAAGAACACGAAAAAATTAAAATTAATGAAAATCCAAGTGACTATATTCAAAATGTAAAAACTGATGAAAGAGAAGTTTAAAAAATTTAAAAACTTCTTTTTATTTTTCTCATCAGAAGATTATTACCTTATAAAAGAATATAGAAAAAGTATAGGCAATTCTAAGAAAGATAAAAAAAAGAAGATAAAATTGGATCTTTATTTTACAATAATTGGTCTACTTGTTTTTTTGCTTTTTATTGGAACTACTTTTAGTTTCATGATATTTGTTTTTAATACTTTAAAAGGGTATTCTAAATTATTAAGTATACCTATTGGTATATTTTTAGGATTACTTATTGCTAATATTTATTACTTTTTATTATATACTATTAGTCCAGTAATTTTACCAAAAGCAGACAAAAAAAAGAAAAAAAAGAAAAAAATTCTGGATTTGGATAATAAAGATGAGTTTAATTCTATATTTTCATTTTCATTTATTTTTAGATTTTTATTTATTGCTTTTATTGCAATTATAATTTCGCAACCTTTATCTGAATTTGTAATTTTTAATGTTTATCCAGAAAAATATGCTAAAACTGAAAACTTAGAAATTGAAAGGTATAAAGCAAAAACAATTACTTCTGCTTATATTTTGAAAGATGATTTATTAGTTCAAAAAGAGAAAAAAAATGTTGAAGAATTCAACTCAAAAATTGAACAAATAATTAATCTTTCAGATTCGGATAAATTGAAGCTTAGTGCTGTAACTTATTTATTCAATCAAAAATATTTAGCTGATAATGAATTTATTAATCAATTAAAAATTATAAACAAAGAATTATCAGAACAAGGTAAAATCCCACTGCAATCTAGAAATTCAAAAAAATTATCTTTTATCATACAGAATTCAAAAAATATTATTAATAATGAGATTATAGAAGATAAAGAAAATTTACTATACAATACTAAAATTATATTTGATTCTCCTGAAATAAATAAAGCATACAAAAAAGTCCTAAACAATTGGAAATTAATTACCGAAGAAAAATTAATGGCTAATCAAGAAATTCTTAATGTACTTAAAAATAATGCATTTTATACTCTAAAATTAAAATTACTATCAAGTGGTAACTTTTTAAGTCAATTGATTAGTATAATTTTCATTGCTATTTTTAGCTCTCCTATCATATTTAAATATATGATACGCAAAAGGTTTGATTATTATGCTTACAAAGCTAATTTAGAAAAGGAAATAATATCAAATGCTTATAATTTATACATAAAACAACACAATGAAATACTAAATTATAAAATTGAAGAAAGTATAACAGATAGTAAATCTAATCTTAAAAATTCACTCGAAATTTTAAAAAAACACAATAAAGAAGCTTATTATAAAATTAAAGAAGATATAACATACTACACTTTAAAAAAGCTTCCTATAAATAAATACGAACATTGGGCTGATCCACCATTTAGAACAAAACGTAAATCTGAAAAAGTATACAAATCTGAAAAAGATTTATTAAATAAAATTTATCAAGAATGGGAATAATTATAGGAATAATAGTTATCGTTTTATTCTTGATTTATAAGAATAAAACAGATAAAACTAAATCTTCAAACAATACTATTTATAAAAAAAATGAAATATTAGATAATTTAGAAGAAGAATATGATAAGTATGATACTACACTTGGTAAAGCCTATAAAGAAATTACAGTTAAAAGAAAATACAATAGAAATACTTTTATAGAAGGTTATTTTACAAGTAAATATAGAGGTGGAATTTGTAATAAAAAAGATGATAAAAAAGACTTTCGTATAAAGCTTTATATTGTTGAAATTACCCTAACTAATTCTAAAATTTGTAATTGTATAATAGGTAATAAATCTATTTGTAATGGTATACATTTAGATAAAGAAAAAAACTTTATAACAGATAAAAGTAATTTATTTAACATTGATGAGATTCAATTACCTGAAGAATATACATTAAATGGTTTTGACAATGAAATTTATAAAATTAAATTAAAAGATCCTAAAATTTTTAATTTTGAGAGTTTAAGACAATTTCATCAATCTGAAGATGATGAAGTTTTTGGCGTAATTAATGGGCAAATTAATGGGCATTTATTAGATTATACTTACCAAGATGAAATAATTAGAAAGTATGAGCCTTCTATATATGAAAGAAGTGAATATACAACTCCTTATACCAGTATTTCTGGAACAAAATTTATTGATTTAAAAGATAATATTATAGAAAATGAATTTGATATTCCTAATCAAAAAATATTAAAGAATAATAAAGAACAGCTTAAAATAAATACAGGTAAAACATCTATTAAGAAAACAATAAGAAAATCTTATAATAATAAATATTTAAATGGAGAACTTGGATGTTCCTCAATCTTACTTTGGTTATTAATACTAATTATATCTACTATAATAACTTTTTCATTAATACCTCAACTTAGTTTTATTGTTATAATATTTGCTATAATATTTGGATTATACTTATTACCTACTAAGTTCGGTAATTGGTTATTATCGGCTTTATATATTTTTTATGCTTTTTTTATTATAGCGGCACTCACATTTCCTGTATGGAAAAAAGGAATTAATATAAACTGGGATTGGATTAGATTTCCTAAATATACTATTCAAGATGAAGTTATAAAAGAAAATCCTATACCAATTATAGAAACAGTTATAGAAAATCAAAAAATTAAAGATCATATTATTGTAAATCATAAAACTTGGGAGGATTATAATGGAAATGTTTATGACGGTACTTATAATGTTAAATTATCTGATTTAAGACAATCAAGATCTTATAAATATAATTTACATTTAAGAAATATAACTTCTTATAATCAAGCTATTCATCTTTTAAAAGAAAATGATCAAAATAGATTAAATGGTGTTTATGAAATGTTCGATTCTATAAGAAATCATAAGAATCTTAATCAAATAGATTTTGCTAATATGATTATCAGCTTTATTCAAGATTTTAAATATAATTTAATTTTACCAAAAGCTTGTGATCCTAAAATTTACAATGATGATTTTATTTCAAACTACTTAAATAATAATGAAGGCCCATGTTATCCTAATCAACCCTTTGGAATAAATACTCCAGTAGAGTTTATAGCTAATTCAATCGCTGATTGCGATACAAGAACACTTGCTATTTATACCATATTATCTCATTACAATTATGATGTTGTCATATTATCAAGTGATTACTATGGACATTCATTATTTGGAATTAATTTACCATACATTGCAAAATACAAATATCCCTATCATGAAAAACAATATACAATTTTTGAAACTACCGTAGCAAAATCTGTTCCTGGTGCAATATCTAACGAGATATCAAACTTAAATCACTGGAAAATTACATTAATGTCTAAATAAAAAAATATGAACATAACAACAATTATAATTTTATCATTATCAATAGTCTTTGGATTAATTACAACACTTTTCATTTCTAAAATAATATTAAGTAGAATTGACTTCAAAGAAAATGAAAAAGTAGGTATGTATTTTAAATATTCATCATTTTTAATTGGATCAACAATTTTATTAAAAATATGTTTAGAAAATATTGTATACACTTCAGATATTCTAGTTTCTAAAAATTTTAATTTTAAAAATTTAGAATTTTATAAATTAACTCTAATTTATTTTATAATCTATTATTTCTTAATTATTATTATAAATTTTATATCAAATAAACTACGCTTAATAATTATATCAAATGACCATGAGAATGGAAATCTAAAACATATAATAGCGAGTATTCTTTTTATTGCAATATGTTTTTTAAATATTTCATTACTTGAAATGATACTAAATTATTACAAACCAACTGTTGAAACACAATTTTATAGATAATGTATAAATTTTTTTCTTTAATTCTTCTAATTATACTTTCAAGTTGTGGAGAATCAAATTCAAATGTAAAATATAGCTCAAATACTGATTACGTAACTCCGAATAATGGTGATTTATCTTTTGATAATTCATATGTTGATTCTTCTACAATAACTAAAGAAATTGTACCTGAAAAAAATCCTAAAGAGATTTTAGAAGAGCAGGGATGGAAATCAACTGAGATTAATAATGGACAAATGTCTTCATGCTATAATTTTAAGCAGAAAAAAGGTAAAGTAGACAACAGTTTGAAAATTACTGTTGGCAATGGTACTGACGTTGTTATTAAATTAATGGATGTAAATACTAATAAATGTATAAGATACGTATTTATTAATAGAAATACTACTTACTCTATTCGTAACATTCCAGAAGGACAATATTATTTAAAAATAGCTTATGGTAAAAATTGGTATTCTAAAACAGAAAATGGAAAATGTATAGGTAAATTTATCGAGAATGCTATCTACGAAAAAGGTAAAGATAAAATCGACTTTAATATAATACATTCTTATGATGGTTATCAAATTCCAAGCTATGAATTAGAATTAGATGTTATTTCTTCTGATATTGTTAATTCTTTTAATTCTACTACTATTTCTGAAGAAAGCTTTAATAACTAAATATCAAAACATTTTTTTGCGATTAAATAAAAATAATCTAACATAAGTCTTAATACCATTCTTATTTTTCAATTTATAAAATAGTTTATCCTAAAGATAAAAACGATTGATATTCTTTTATTTTAAGCTTATTTTAAAGATTTTTAAATTTTGTTAAAGGTCATAAAAACTGATTTCCACTTCAATCGCTATTGCAATGTAAAATTTAAAAAATGCGTTAAGGATTGTAATGAAAATCCTTTTTCTTCAGAAAAAAATTGTAATGGAAATCTTGTGCCGTAGATAACGCCCAAATCTAAAATTATTACAGTATAAACTAAGAACTTATTCTTTAAGAATAAGTTCTTGTTAATATTCATTATTTATATCTAAAAAGGAGCCATAAAGCTTATGACATAACTATCAATTTCTTTTCCATTTTTATCTTTTATTTCCAAATCAATAGGAACTTTATAAGATGTTAAATCTTTTCTAGGGATTTTAATTTTTATTAATCCTTGTTTTAATTTTCCTTTATCTAGAGAAATAAATTGATGATCTTCATTCAAAATTTCAGCTTTCCCATCTCGAAACGTTTTTACATCAACTGTCAATTTATAGGTATGATTAGTTTTATTCATTAAGTTATATTGAAGTGTATTTGTAATATATTCACCTTCTACAGAAAAATCTTTTCCTGGAACCTGTAAAAATTTAACCTCTACATCACTTCTATTCACCATAAATGAAGTCATGGCAACAAGCATTAGAATTAGAGCTGCAGAAAAAGCAACTAATCTTGCATTAATTTTAAATGGAGTACCTTGAGATATGTTTTCTTCTGATGCAAATTTTACTAACCCTGTAGGGAAACCTACTTTAGACATCACATCATCGCAGGCATCCATACAAGCTGTACAATTGACACATTCTAATTGAGAACCATTTCTTATATCTATACCAGTTGGACAAACAGCAACACATTGTCCACAATCAATACAATCTCCTTTTCCAAGTTCTTTTCTATCTTCATTTTTTCTAAATTTAGAACGCCCAATTTTTCCTTCTCCACGAACATAATCATAAGAAACTTGCATAGTTTTTTTATCGACTAAAACACCTTGAAAACGTCCATAAGGACAAACCAAAGTACATGCTTGTTCTCTGAACCATGCAAAAACAAAGTAGAATAAACCACTGAAGATAATCATACCTAAAAACATCGTAAAATGTTCAAAAGGTCCATCTAAGATATATTGAATTAAAACATCTGCACCTAACATATAAGCCAAGAATACATTGGTAAAAAATAAAGAAATAATTGCGAAAATTAACCATTTACTTCCTCGTTTAATAATTTTTTCTTCATTCCATTCTTGTTTATCAAGTCGCATTTGTTTGTTTCTATCACCTTCTATTAAAAATTCTATTTTACGGAAGATAAATTCTAGAAAAATAGTTTGTGGACAGAGCCAGCCACAAAATAATCTTCCATATACAGTTGTGAATATGATAATAAATACAACACTTACAATCATACCGATAGCTAATAGAAAGAAATCTGTTGTAAAAAAAGGATATCCGAAAAGTATAAAAATAGTATTAAATACATCAAACTTAAAAATAGGATTACCATTTGGTAATTTTATAAACGGAAGTACAACAAGAGATAATAAAAGTATTGTTGATACTATTTGACGATAGTTTGTGTATTTACCTGAAGGTTTTTTTGCATATATCCATTTTCTAGTACCTTGTTTGTCCATTGTGGCAACTTCGGTTCTGAATTTTTCATTCTCCTCTGTAACTAGAGTTTCATTCCAATCATTCATAATATCCATTATATATGGACAAAGTTACTTGTTATAGGTAGCTTTAGTTTGGTACTATTTCTAGATATTGTGGTACTAATTATGGGTATTGTTATAAACGACCATAGTTCTATCAAATTCTTCAAATGAAATTCGAAAAATTAATAGAACTATGATCTAAAATAAGATATAATTGAGGTAAACTATAACATAATTATTAATAGCTTACAGTGAATCCAAGTGTATAATATCTACCATTTCCTCTAGCATATTCTGCATCTCTTGCCATAATCATAGAAGAACTTGTGTAATAAGTTTTATTGAATAAGTTTTCTATTCCTAAACTAAATCTTGTATTTTTTAATCTATAGTTTGCAGATAAATTAAATAAATCAATTGGAGAAACTTTTCCTTCTCCTTCGTTATATACATTATTTACTGGTGTAAATCTATCTCTACTTGATGTATGAGTATACATTACATTAATTCCAAAATCTTTTAAAGGAGTTAATGTTGTATATAATGTAAGTTTTGGAGCAGGAATATTTAGTCCAGACATGTATTGGTCATAACTAGAAGAACCATCAGATTTTAATTTTCCTTCTAATTGTGAATATGAAGCACCTAAAAATACATATTTATTAATTTGAGAATCTGCTTGTAATTCAAACCCATGAATTAATTGTGGATTTCTAACAACTTTCCAGAAACCATCATCACCAGCAACTAAATCACTTCCTAATTTAGATTGTGACCAATAGTATGCACCTTTAAAATTAACTTTATTAAATAATCTACTTGTAAAACCAACTTCATAATTATTAGTAGCAACAGGATCTGTTTGTATTTTACTAACTACATCTTCATTAGCAGTTCTTAGAACTCGACCTAAATCATAAATAGCAAATCCTTGAGAAAAAGATATGTAAGGATTAAATTCTTTTGCTGCGTAATATTGTAAAGATGAATTAAATGTAGGTTTACTATAATTTAAATTTCCTCCTTTAACAAAAGGCCAAACTTGATCTTTTTTATTTGGTATAGTATGATAATCAGGAACTTTTACAAGAATATTATCATATCTAAATCCAGCTTTAAAATTTAATTTACCATAAATATTAGTTACAGTTTGTATAAATCCAGCTGTATTATATGCTTTTAATTTAGGAACCCATAATCTTCCATCTACAAGAGGTTGACTTGTTTCATCTAACATAAAATCTCCTCCATATAGAACAGTTGTTTTTATATCATTAGAAATGTCAATTGTAGAAATAAGATTTAATCTTCCTCCAAATTTTTGAGCTTTTATAGTAGCTTGTCCACCTGTTTCTTCCCAACGAGGGCTTTTAGCAGAATTAGCTCTATAATCAAAGATAGTATATAAACTTTGAGTATAGACAGAAGCATCAAGGTTTGTATTCTTATAAATATTTTTACTTGTTAATTTAAGGTATGCATTATGATTGTATTTTGTACCCTCATTTACAGCAGCAGGATCTTGAGCTCCTATAACCCCAACTCTTGGAGATTCTAGATATTTACCACCAGATGCAATTAAATCAGTATCTTGTTCTGTTGAATAATAATTATACATTGCTTCTAAACGTGTATTTTCAGAAAAATCATAACCAATTTTAGCTAAAATATTTTTTTGAGATACATCACTTAGACCGTAACGAGGAGAAATAATTTGTTCATTTCCATCAATACCTCTACCCGAAGTTACAATTCCAGCATTTACTAAATAATCAAACTTTTTGATTTTTCCATAAAATTGTTGATTAATTCTATATCCAGAGGCATGATCACCTTGTTTAAACCTGTGGTCAGATAAAGCAATGGAAGTTTCTCCATTAAATGCTTTGTCTGTGTGTGCTTTTTTAGTTACAAAATTTACAATTCCACCAACAGCTCCTGCACCATAAAGAGAACTAGCTCCTTCTATAACCTCAATTCTTTCGATTGCATATGGGCTTATAGAACGAATATCTCTATCTGTGCTTCTAAGAGGTGTAGATTGTGGAATACCATCAATCATAATCAACATCTGGCGACCACGCATTGTTTGCGATCGATTACTTGTTGTATTCGAACTTAAACCAATTGATGGTACAGCTAATCCAAGAATAACGGACATGTCCGGATTGGCAAGAGCTAAAGATTCGATTGTTTTTTTTGATACGATGATGACAGAGCTACTTGAATTTTTTTTGATTTCCGGAATTCTTGTAGTTTCAATTAATGTTTCGTTTAATTCTACATCATCTTTTTGCTGAGCATATGTATTTTGAAGAGCTGCATGAAGTAGACAAACTAAAATTATTTTCTTTTTCATTTGTAATGTTTGTATGGTCTAAAAACATTGCAAATGTAGTTTTTATTTGGATTTATTCTAATTAAAATTAAAAAAAAATTTAAGTTTTTTGTTTGTATTTAATCGTTTAATCTAAGTTTTTTATTTTAAATTATTTGTTATTAATAGAATAAATAGTTGATAAATATTTAATACTAAAGATAAAAATGTAAAAAAAATTAAGAGATTAAAAAAAGTGAATATCAAATATTCACTTTAATCTAATTTCATTATATAATTTTTAGAAATAAGAGAAACACCTTTTACATTTTTAAAGAATTTTTCTGCATCTTCTAATTTTTTATTTTCAGGGATTGTAATTGCAACAGAATTAAAATTTTCATATTTATAATCAATTTTAGCACCATATTTTTCAATTTGTTTTAATAACTCTTCATTACCAATTTCTGGATCATAATTTATTATTAAACTATTTTTTACATAATTCAAATCTTTGTTTTCAGTCAATTGTTTTTCTTTTGTTTTCTTGTTAGTAGAGCAAGAAAATAATCCAAATATTATAGCAGAAAGTATGAATATTTTTTTCATTTAATAATTTTTTATTTTATTCTCAGCAAAGTTACTTTTCTTTCATCTCAAAATCAAATTTCATGGCTTATATTAGAGTTTAATTAGAATACAAAAAATCAATTAATAATTTCTTTAAAAAGAAATATTTTTGTAAAAACATATCAAATGCAGATATTGGTTATAGAAGACGATAAAAGAATTAGTGATTTTTTAATCAAAGGATTAGAGGAAAATAATCATTTAGTTACTTTATGCAGAAATGCAGAGTCTGTTTTAGAAAATTTTTTAAATATTCAATTCGATTTAATTATTTGTGATATCATGTTACCAGAGATGGATGGTATACAGCTTGTACAAACACTTCGATATAAAAAAATATTTACACCAATACTAATGTTAAGTGCTCTTAATTCTACACAAGATAAGATTACAGCATTAGATTATGGAGCAGACGATTATATAACTAAGCCATTCCATTTTGATGAATTATTATCAAGAATAAGAGCTTTGACAAGGAGAAATCAATTTCGTCAACAAGAAAATAATTCGAATAAATTGATTTTTGGTGAATTAGAAATAGATTTGGATCAATATAAAGTTTCTATTAATGATGAAGAAATAGAATTATCTCCCAGAGAATTTAAACTACTTAATTATTTGATAGAAAATATAGATAAAACTGTAACAAGAATTCAAATTCTAAATGCAGTTTGGGGAATAACATTTGATAATCACACGAACGTTGTTGATGTATATATTTCTTATTTACGTAATAAAATAGAAAAAAGAAATAAATATATTTATACTGTAAAAGGTGTTGGATATATGTTTAAATCTTAATTTACATGAAATTAAAGCATCGATTATCTATCTATTATGTAGCAATTTTTAGTATTGTTATTTTTATTGTTTCAGTAGTCATTTATTTTCTTTTTTATAATCAAATGGTAAAAAAAGAATTTCAATCTTTGGAAAGTAAATCTCTTTTAGCAGCCCTTTATTATTTAGAAGAAGATGAAGTAACAAATTCAGAACATAATAGTATAAAAATTCAACTTCAGAGAAAAATTTCTAAAAAAAATATTTTAGTTATAGATTCTTTAAATAAACGATTTAATGGAAATATGACTTCTGATTCTAATATAACAGAGAAATTTGTTGAGGATATTCGTAGGGATAAAAGTGTTCAATTATTAACTGATGATTATTTTTATAATGGGATTTTTTATTTGGATAATCAAGGTGATTTTGTCGTTATAACTAGAGAATCTAAGGATGAACTTGATGAACAGATGAAATCGCTATTAAATATTCTAATTGTTGTTTCTGTATTAGGAACATTATTTATATATGTGTTTTCTAATTATTTATCCAACATAGCATATGAACCTATTATCAAAATTATTCAACAGATAAAGGAGAGAGATGCAAAGAATTTTAATAAACCATTAAAATTAGAAAAGTCATACGAAGAAATAGAAGATTTAGTAAAAAATTATAATCATTTTATTGATCGAATAACTCAAACATTTACAATTCAGAAAAATTTTATTGATTATGTTTCTCATGAATTGAGAACACCAATAACAGCTTTATTAGGAACTTTAGAAGTTACAAATACAAAAAAACGTACATCAGAAGAGTATGAAGATGTTATTATTCAGCTGAAGCAGTATACAAATGATTTGCAAGAAACACTAGATCAAATGATGCTACTATCTGGTGTAAAAACAAATTTTGAATTTAAACAAATACGTATTGATGAGGTTATTTGGCAAGTTATAGAAAATGCCATTTTATATCATCAGGCACATATTAATGTAGATATAAAAGTAGAAAATAATCATTTATTATCTATTCATGGAAATGAAAAATTATTAGAATTAGCATTTAATAATATAGTAGGAAATGCTATAAAATATTCTGATAATAAACCAATACAAATACAATTTCTTGAAATTGATAATAAGTTACAAATTCATATTAGTGATCAGGGTATTGGAATTGTAGAAGAAGATTTGAAACAAATAAAACAAAACTTCTATAGAGGTAAAAATGCAACAAGTTATCAAGGTAAAGGAATAGGGCTATCAATGGCTAACGTTATTTTTACTTTACATCATTTTAATTTAGAAATATCAAATAATAAACCTAAAGGAACAGTTGTGAAAATAATTTGTTGATTTTTAATTATATAAATTTTAATAATTCAAAAATCTAATCTAATTTTAATGTACATTAAAACTAAAGTTAATGTATGAATTCTATTTTTGTCTTATTAAAATAATTTGAAGTGAAAGCAATTTATTTAGGAGCTGTTTTAATTACAGTATGTGCCCAAACACAAGCACAAAAAGTTACACTGGAAAATCTGGAAGCAGCATTTTTACAAAAAAATTATGAATTAATTGCAAGCAAATACAATATTGATAAGGTTGATGCAGAGATAATTCAAGAAAAATTATGGAGTAATCCTACATTGAGTATTTCTGAAGTAAATCTTTGGAAAACGTATAATGTAGAACAACAACCTTATTTAATAGGTAAATATGGGAGAAATCAGCAAGTAGCGGTTGAATTAGAACAATTAATAGAGACAGCAGGTAAACGTAAAAAAAGAGTAGCAATAAAGCAATTAGAAAAAAATAGTGCACTTTTTGATTATGAAGAGTTGATGAGAGAACTAAAAAAAGAACTTCGTCAAGCTTATTTTTCTCTAGCAAAAATTAATGAAGAAAAAAATCAATTACAAAATAGTATAGATTTATTTTCTCAGATGAATATTCAATATAAAAGACAAGCTGATTTGAAAAATGTTCCAAAAGCTGATTTTTATAGACTTCAAACAGAATTAATTTCATTACAAAAAGATAAAGTTTCTTTAGATAAGGATGAACTAGAATTATTAATAAAACTTCGTCTTTTAACACAAAATCCTGAATTAAAAACAGAAGATATAGATTTTTCAATATTTAATACTATTTCTAAACCAATACCATTAAATGTTAAAGAATTAGCTAAAGAACAAAATATAGGATTAAAACGCCAAGCGAATGAAATAAGCTTAGCAGAAAAACAATTGGTGTTGGAAAAAGCTCAACGAGTTCCAGATTTAACTTTTCAAGTGAATTATGATCGTGGTGGTAATATTATGCGTGATTTTGTAGGAGTAGGAGTTAGTATGGATTTACCTATTCTAAATACAAATAAAGGAAATATAAAATCAGCACAATTATCCGTAGATCAACAAAAAATATCTAAAGATGGATTGACTTATGAATTGGATAATTCAATAGATGGAATTCAAAATCAATTATCTCAATTAGAAAACATGTTGAATCAGTGGAAAGATTTAGATAAAGATGAACAATTAAAAATGATTGAAAATTATAAAAAACATCTACAAAATAAGCAAGTTACTTTGTTAGAGTTTATTGATTTCAGTCAAGCTTATAGAGAGTCTCAAGAATCTTATTTAGAAATACTAGAAGAATACCAAAATACATTTGAAGAATTAAATTATATCGTTGGACAAGACTTATAAAACAATGAAGAAAATACTATATTTTTTAGCTGCTTGCATAATCACTTTTGTTACAAGTTGTAAAACAAAAAAAGTAGAAACTGAAGAAGCACAATCAGAAAAAAAATTCTGTATGAATGAACAGCTACAGAAATCAACAAAAATAGTTCCTATAACAGAACAACCAGTTCATGAACAATTAACATTGTCAGGAAAAGTAGAATACAACGAAAATAATTTAGTTGCTTACAAAAGTTTACTACAAGGTACTGTTGATAAAGTTAATTTCCAATTAGGTGATTTTGTTAAGAATGGTCAAGTTTTAGCAATTGTGAAATCAAATGAAGTTTTAGATTTATCACAGCAAAGAAGAAATTTTGAGAATCAGATTGCATTAATTCAAAAACAAATCAAAACAAAGAAAGAGTTACTGAATGATGGTTTAGCTTCTCAACCAGAAGTAACAGAATTAGAATATGAATTAAAGTCAGCCAGAATAGATTTAGAAAATGTTAATGCAACTTTACGAATGTATCGTGCGGTTGGAAATGGTCAATTCCAAATTTTAGCACCAAAAGATGGTTACATTGTTCAAAAAAATATTAGTGCTGGACAAACAATTAATGCAGATTCTGAAGAAAATTTATTTTCAATATCAAACTTAAAACAAGTTTGGGTAATGGTAAATATATATGCTAATAATTTAAAATATGTTCATGTAAATGATTTGGTTAAAGTGAGAACAATGGCATATCCAGACAGAATTTATACTGGAAAAATAGATCGTATAGATAATGTTTTTGATAATGATGAACATGTTTTAAAAGCGAGAGTTGTTTTAGAAAATCAAGATCTTAATCTAATTCCTGGTTTAAGTGCTGATATTATTATTGATAAAGAGACAATCCTTAGAAATGCATTTGCTGTACCAAATAATGCAAAAGTATTTGATAATAACAAAGAATATGTAGTTGTATATAAAGACAAATGCAATATGGAAGTGAAACGTATTCACTCAGTTGGTCAAAATGAAGAATATACTTTTGTAGATGAAAAATTTGCTCCAAATGATAAGGTTATAACAAGTAATGCATTACTTATTTACGAAGAATTAAATAAATAAATTCATGAAAAAATTAGTTCAAGCCGTCGTAACTTTTTCGTTGCGCAATACAACCTTTGTATTATTTGGAATTCTTGTTTTACTTTTTGGAGGGATTTATGCATTAAAACATACACCAATAGAGGCATTTCCAGATGTAACAAACACAAGAGCTCGTATTATTACTCAATGGCCAGGAAGAAGTGCAGAAGAAATGGAAAAGTTAGTTACTTTACCTATTTCTAAAGTAATGAATAGTATTCCTCATAAGTCTAATATTCGATCTATTTCTCTTTTTGGTTTATCTGTAGTAACTGTTCAATTTGAAGATGGAGTTGATGATTTTTATGCACAACAATATGTTTCTAATAAATTGAATGGAGTTGATTTACCAGATGGAGCAGAATCTGAAATTGAACCACCTTCTGGTGCTACAGGTGAAATTTTTAGATATATTATAAAAAGTGATTTACCTATTAAAGAAACAACAGCAATCCAAGATTGGGTTATTGAAAGAGAATTGCTTTCTGTTCCAGGTGTTGCAGATGTTGTCAGTTTTGGTGGTGAAGAAAAAACATATGAAATAAAGATTAATCCAACTGAATTAAAAAATTATGATTTATCTCCATTAGATGTTTATGAAGCGGTTTCTAAATCAAATATTAACGTTGGTGGTGATGTAATTCAACAAGGAGATCAAGCTTATGTTGTTCGTGGCGTTGGATTATTAGATAAGATAGAAGATATAGGAAATATTACTATAAAACTGAATGGTTCAACTCCTATCCTTATAAAAAATGTTGCAGATGTAGCTATTTCTAATAAACCTCGTTTAGGACAAGTTGGTTATAATAAACAAGATGATGTTGTAGAAGGAATTGTAATTATGCTTCGTGGAGAAAATCCTTCTGAAGTAATCAGTAGTTTAAAAACAAAAATAGAGGAATTAAATACAAGAACTTTACCTAGCAATGTTAAAATTGAAACAGTTGTTGATCGTACTAAATTGGTTGATAATACAGTACATACAGTTTCTAAAAATATTGTAGAAGGTATTTTATTAGTTTCTTTAATTGTATTTGTATTTTTATACAATTGGAAATCAACAGTTATTGTAGCTTCGGTAATCCCTCTATCTTTCTTGTTTGCTATTATTATGCTAAAAATACAAGGTTTACCTGCTAATCTAATTTCAATGGGATCATTAGATTTTGGATTGTTGTTAGAAGGAACTTTAGTTATTGTAGAAACTGTTTTTGTTGCTTTAGGAACAATGCAACATAAGGTAGGAGCAGAACGTTTTGCCAAAATGAGTAAAATGGGAGTAATTAAAAGAAGTGCAGGTAGTGTTGCTTCATATATTTTCTTTGCTCTTATTATATTAATTGTTGCATTATTACCAATATTCTCTTTCCAAAAAGTAGAAGGTAAAATGTTTACACCACTAGCATTTACACTTGGTTATGCTCTTTTAGGATCATTAATTTTGAGTTTAACGTATGTTCCTGCAATGTGTAAATTATTGTTTACAAAGAATATAGAAGAAAAAGAGAATTTTATTACTCGTTTTTTTCAGAAAACAATCTTTGGATTATATTCAGTAGCATTTCGTAACAAGAAACTTACTTTAGGTTTATTCATAGGACTATTAAGTGTTTGTGTATTCAGATTTTCGAATTATGGTTCAGAATTCTTACCCAAATTAAATGAAGGCGCAATTTATATTAGAGCAACATTACCCAATAGTGTAAATCTACAAGAATCAACTCGTCTTACAAAAGAAATGAAAGACTTGATGCTGAAAAATAATGATGAAATAGATTTTATATTAACACAGACAGGTCGTCCAAATGATGGAACAGATCCTACAGGATTTTTTAATATTGAGTTTAACATTCAGTTGAAAGACGAAAAAGATTGGAAAAGAAAAGTATCCAAAGAAGATATTATTCAAGAAATGAGAAAAAAACTAGAACATTATCCAGGAATAACATTCGGTTTCTCTCAACCAATTCAAGATAATGTAGAAGAATATGTCGCTGGTGTAAAAAGTTCGTTGGTTATAAAAATATTTGGAGATGATTTATATGATTTAGAAAAGTATGCCAATAAAGTAGCCAATTCTATTAAAAAAGTTGATGGAATAACTGATTTAAATGTTTTTAAAAATATAGGTTTACCAGAATTGCGTATTGTTTTAAGTGATTCTCAAATGGCAAAATATGGTATAAATACTGCCGATGTACAAGCTGTTATTGAAATGACAATTGGAGGACAAGCAGCAACTAAATTTTATGAAGACGATCGTCAATTCGATGTCATTCTTCGTTTCCAAAAAACATACAGAGATACTCCAGAAAAAATTGGAAATATACTTATTCCAACAAGTAACGGACATAGTGTGCCATTACAAGAAGTAGCAACTATTGGTTACCAAACAGGTCCGGCATTTATTTACCGCGAAGGAAATAGTCGATATATAGGAATAGGTTTCAGTATAGAAGGAAGAGATTTAGGTAGTACAATAGAAGAAGCGAAAAAAGTAGTTGCAAAAGAAGTTAAATTACCAAAAGAGAATCATATGGAATGGGCTGGAGAATTCGAAAGTAAAGAACGTGCAGCAAAACAATTAACAATGGTTGTTCCTATTTCATTGGTATTAATTTTACTATTACTTTATACAAACTTTGGTAATGCAAAAGATACTGCAATAGCTGCATTAACATTGCCATTTGCCTTCATCGGAGGATTTATTTCTCTTTGGGTAACAGGTACTATTTTTGGAATTTCTGCTGGGATAGGATTTATTATTCTATTCGGTGTCGCAACAATTGACGGAATTGTATTAATAGGGATTATTAGAGATAATATAAAACATAAAATGAACCTAAAAGAAGCAATAATTCATGGTGTAAAAAGTAGAATTAGACCTGTTGTTATGATTGCTTTGATGGGGTCTATGGGATTATTACCAGCAGCTTTATCAACAGGAATGGGATCAGAAATTCAAAAACCATTAGCAATTATGATTGTTGGGGGATTAATAATCTGTCTTATCCTTTCATTTACAATATTACCGATAGTATTTTATTATGCATATCGAAAAAAGATTGATTAATTAATGTGTTTCAAGTTTATTAGTATTTTTTGTAACAATAGCGAGCGTAAAGCTCGCTATTGTTGTTTATTACAAGTAATTATTTAAATGTTTTTTGGGCAATCCTTTCAGGTCGCGCTTTCCGTTCCAATCTTTTTACTTCGCTAGAACGCTCCGCAAAAAGGATATCCACTACAATCGCTATTGCAAATTTTTTCTGTCAGATAGAGAGTGATTTTTTTGAAATGAGAATGTAGAAAAATAGTATCGAAATCTAGATAGAAAAGCTTTAAACAAGGTTGTGTATTTTAATTTTTGTTTACAATAATCAATGATGTTAATGAAAGTTTTTTATACTATCCAATTTTTGTATTAGTTCACGACTTTCTCCACCTCCACAAGAAGAATGTATTACTTTTCCATTTGAATTTATAAGAATTTTAGCAGGATTACAAAATATATTATAGTCTAATACTTGAGGTTTATTTTGTGATTTAGTATTATCTATTTGTTCAAATATAATTCCGGAATTTTTTAAGTATTCATCTAGTTCGTTTTGATTCTCAACATACCCTTCAATTATACCAATAAATTTTATTTTATTTTTGTACGAATTATATATATCATTTAGTTCTTTAGTCATATCATATGATTCACTTTTTCTTAAATATGATTTATCATAAATTAATATTACTAAATTTTTATTTTTATAATCTTGAGAATTGAATAATTTTCCATTTAAGGTCTTAGCAGTGAAATATTTTGGTGTTGCATTTATGAAAAAATCTATCTGGTTTTTCCTTAGTTCTAAAGCTTGTTTCTGAAGTTCTTTCAAGCTATTTTCTTGTTGATTCTTCTTATCTTTACAAGAAGATATAAATAGTAAAATTACAACTAATAGTAATAGTTTCTTCATTGTTTGTTTTTTTATAATCTTATTATATAATTTATCCCCAAAAAATAAAATAGGCGGGTTAGAAATTTTAAAATAACCCAAGTAATAGCTTATTATTGTTTACTAAAATATGGAAAAATTAATTAGTTAATAATAAGTACTTTAAAAATAATAATTCTTTTTAAAAGAGTTTTTATTATTATTTTGTGTTTTTGTTTCGAAAATTAGAGTTGTACAGCAGTTACTGTTTTTAACTATAGTTTTTTATTTAATTTGTTCTATAAATTGAAATCCTATTTCGTTTAACAAACCATCTAATCTGAAATTTCCACTTTTATTTGTAAGGACAGTTATAGCAAGTGATTCTTTTGGAAATATTCTATATTCAGTTGTTGTTTCCAGATAACCACCATTATGCCCAAATAAATAATTAGTCATTGTTAGACTTTGTTATTGGAAATGAGATTACAAATTCCTTTTTGCCATTTATTTGTTTATAAAAAAGGTAACCTTTGTGTGCTTCTATAATTGTTTTAGAAAGTGTGAGACCTATTCCAGCACCATTTTTTCGGGTTGTATAAAAAGGTAAAAATATTTTCGAAAGAATAGTTTCATCAATTAAATTTCCTGAGTCGTGTACGATAATTTGTAAACGATTGTCTGTTTGTTTACAATAAACTTCAATTCGTTTTTGGTCTATATGTTCAATAGCGTGAATAGCATTTTTTATTAGGTTAATTACTACTTGTTCGAATTGTATTCTATCTACATCAATTGTAATAGAATCTGGTATAGAGAGTACAAAATCTACTTTTTTTTCTTCCAATTCGTGTTTAAAAGATTGTTGAACTTCTTGTATAATTTCTTTTAAATTGTGATTTGATTTGATAGGATGAGGTATTGTTGTGAGTTGTCTGTATTGTTCGACAAAGGTTTGTAAATGTTGACTTCTATTCATGATAGTATCTAAACTTAATCGAATATCATCATAATCTTCATTGGTTAATTCATCACTTTCAAAATATGTTTTTGTTGTGCTAGCTAATGAATAAATAGGAGTAAGAGAGTTTATAATTTCGTGTGCAATGATTTTCATAACATTTACCCAAGCCTCTTTTTCAGTAGAATCTATAACTCTTTGTACCGAGTCTAGAAAGATAATGTCATATTCTTCACCTTCTATAATAGTTTTAGAATTTTGGATAATATACGTTTGTTGTTGTTCTTCATCAATCTGAATGTCTAAGAGTGATTTTATTTCTTGAAAATTATTGTTTTCTAATACATCTGAAAATTGAGGAATAATTTTTTTTAATTTATTCCAAGAGTTTGATTTTGGTATATCGAATAGTTTTTGAAAATAGTTGTTTATAAAAATAATTTTACGGTCATTTTCAACTTTTTTTAAAATCAAGAATCCTGAAGAAATAGAGTTTAATAATTGCTGATAAAGGATTTCTTTGGAAAAACTAGTTTGTTTTTCGGCTTTTATTTTTTGATATAATTTGATAATTTGTTGGTCTTTTAGTGTATTTATTTCTGGAATGTTTAGACTATAATCATCATATAAAAGTGCTGAGATAATTTTTTGATTATAAGAAAAATATTTTTTTGAAAAATAAATTAATTCAACAAGAGATAGGGTGGATAATAAGATGAAAAAAAATCCCGAAAACCAAAATTTATGAATAATGAAATAGGAAGTTGTAAATAGAAAAAAAACAAATAAGGAAATACGAATAGCTATGGATAATTGAGTAGATAATTTTTTCATGAAGCAGTATTTGATATAGTATATTTTTCCATTTTACGATATAGTGCAGCACGAGATATTCCTAAATCTTCGGCTGTTTTGGATATATTCCATTGATGAAAATGTAAACGTTCTACAATTTTTTGTTTCTCTATGTCGGACAACGTTCGGATAGTTTCTTCTTTTTTGAGTGGAATTAACGTATCAAATCCTAAATTATCTAATGTAATTTGATTATTTTCAGCTAAAATAACAGCTCTTTCGATTCTATTTTGTACTTCACGAATATTGCCATTCCATTCGTAATGTTCTAATTGATTGAGTAATTCATCATCAATATAAGGAATATCTAAATCGTATTTGTTAGAAAATATATCAATGAAATAGTGTATTAATGGGATAATATCTTCTTTTCTTGCCGAGAGATTTGGCATGTTAAGAGAAATGGTATTAATACGATAGAATAAATCTTCACGAAAAGCACCTTTTTTTACATCTTCTTCTAGGTTAGAATTTGTTGCTGTAATAATTCTGACATCTATTTTACGAGGTTTGCTTTCACCAAGTCGTGTGATTTCTTTGTTTTGTATAACTTGTAATAGTTTGGCTTGTAAATGTAATGGTAGATTACCTATTTCATCTAAAAAAATAGTTCCATTATTGGCACTTTCAAAACGACCTATAGTATCATTTTTAGCATCGGTAAAAGCTCCTTTTGTGTAACCAAAAAGTTCACTTTCGAATAAATTTTCATTGAGAGAGCCTAAATCTACATGAACAAAAATGTCATCTTTTCGTTTAGATTTTAGATGAATATCTTTTGCTAATACTGTTTTTCCCGTACCATTTTCGCCTAAAATAAGAACCGTTGCATCTGTTAAAGCAATTTTATTGGCGATTTTATATATTTTTTGAACAGCAATTGATTCTCCTAAAAATAAATCTTTTTTTGGTTGTTTTGTTGTTTGTTTGGATTTTCTTTCTTGTTTTACAGCATCTTTTATTAAATCGACTAGTTTTTCATTGTTCCAGGGTTTTAATAAATAATCCACAGCACCAAGTTTTAGACCTTCAACAGCAGTTTCTACATGACCAAAAGAGGTCATTAAGATTATTTTTACAGAAGGTTGTATTCTATTGATTTCTTTTAGCCAAAATATACCTTCTTTTCCATCTTCATAACCTGTTCTATAATTCATATCCATTAAAACAACATTAATTTCTTGTTCAATAAATAATTGTGGGATTTTTTTAGGGTCTGAACAAGTTAAAATGGTTTCGAATTGCTTCTTTAATAATAATTTACTAGCGATTAAAATTTCTTCTTGGTCGTCAATAATAAGAATAGTAGCCTGTGTTTTTTTCATTTCATTTTTTTATGTTGTCCTATTTCGAACAAATCAGTGTTCGTTTCCGAACAGTTAATTTGTAGTGTTATTTTATAAAATGACTGTTTTCAATCATCTAGCAAATTATAAAATTTAGGCACATTTATTACTTATTGAAATATAGTAGGATAACAATAAATACTTTCCTGTTTTTGTAAATTTAAGAAATAATGGATACGAAAATCAATCAAAAAAATAAAAATTTAAAACGAATTATATTATTAGCTTTTGTCGTTGCTTTTTTTGGAGTAAGTAGTTTTTATTTGATTAAACGTCCAAGAAGTTTAAGTATTAATTCCAGTGAAATAATAATAAAGGATGTTGCTGTTGAAAATTTTGAAGATTTTGTGATTTTTCAAGGACAACTAGAACCAATTAATTCAATTTTAATAAATGTAGTAGAAGGTGGTTCTGTACAGGAAGTATTTGTAGAAAATGGAGAAATGGTAACGAAAGGAATGCCAATTGCTCGTTTATATAATCCAAATACAGAATTGAATTATTTGACGCAAGAAACAGCGATAATAGAACAAATGAATCAGTTGAATGTTGCTAAACTTTCTATTCGCAATCAAGAGTTAGATATGTCTAAGGATTTTGTAGCAATAGAACATGATTACAATCAGTCGAAATTAGATTATGATTTAAGTAAAAAATTATATGACCGTGAAGTTTTATCTAAAAACGAATGGGAAAACACACAAGAGAAATTGCGTTTTCAGAATGAACGTAAAGGAATTATCCAGAAAACTTTAGTAAAAGAAAGAGAATCGAATACAATACAGTTAAAACAAATAGATGAAGCTCTGGCTATTATGCGAAAAAGTTTAATAACGTTGAGACAAAATAAAAAGAATTTCTTAGTTATTGCTCCAGAAACTGGAAGATTAAGTTCTTTTGAAGCAACTTTAGGACAGTCTATAGAAGCAGCTAAAAGCATTGGAAAAATAGATATTTTAAGTGGGTATAAACTTGTTGCTATGGTAGATGAATATTATTTGGATAGAATTCAAGAAAACCAATATGGGCAAATTGAAATGAAAGGAAAAATAATAAAAGTGAAAGTGACTAAAATTTCTCCTGAAATAAAAGGAGGGAAATTTAAAACTGAATTAGAATTTATAGATAAAATTCCATCTAATTTACAAGAAGGATTATCTGTTGGAGTAAAACTTATTTTATCAGAAAAAGAAAAAAGAACTGTTATACCAAAAGGCTCTTTTTATGCAACAACACAAGGGAAATGGATTTTCGTTGTAAATGGTGATAAAGCAGTAAGAAGAAAAATTGAATTAGGACGAGAAAATCCAAACTATTATGAACTTGTTTCAGGATTAAAAGTTGGTGAAAAAATTATCGTTTCAAATTATGAAGATTATAAAGAAATACAAGAATTAACTATAAAAAACTAACTATAATGATAACAATAAACAAATTATCAAAAGTATTTATTACAGAAGATATTCAAACAAGAGCATTAAATGAAATTAATTTAACTATTCGTTCGGGGGAATTTGTATCAATAATGGGACCTTCTGGTTGTGGAAAATCAACATTACTTAATATTATAGGATTATTAGATTCCTTTGATGACGGAAGTTATACAATTTCAAATAACGAAATGGCAAAAGCAAATGAGACGAAACGAGCTAAGGTTCGTAAAGAAAATATAGGTTTCATTTTTCAAAACTTTAATTTAATTGATGAACTTTCTGTTTATGATAATATTGAACTACCATTGATTTATGCTAAAATAGCTAGTTCTGAAAGAAAAAAAAGAGTGAAAGAAATTGCAGAAAAACTGAATATTTCTCATCGCTTACAACATTTTCCTCAACAACTTTCAGGAGGTCAACAACAACGTGTAGCAGTTGCAAGAGCATTGGTGATGAACCCTAAAATTATTCTGGCTGATGAGCCAACAGGAAATTTAGATAGTACAAATGGAAATGAAGTAATGGAATTATTAACAGATTTACATATACAAGGTTCAACAATTCTTATGGTAACACACTCTTCACATGACGCCGCATTTTCTGAACGAATAATTACGATGAAAGATGGTGAAATACTTTCTGAAAAAATAAATCAAAAAAATGTTAATGTTTTTGCAAATACAGAATTATAAAAATTAATCAATATACATATACTATGAAAAAATATATCACATTCGTACTAATCTTTATTGCATTAATTATTAATGCTCAAATACAAGAAACAAGAAATATTTCATCTTTTGACAAAATTTCAGGAAGCACAGGGGTTAATATTTCTTATCATCTTTCTAACTCTCCTAAGATAATTGTAGATACTGATAAAAAAGAAAATTTAAATTATATTATTACTGAAGTTAAGAATAATGTATTACAGTTATATATTGATAATAAAGAAAAAAGAAATATCAATATTTCAAAGGTTAATATAGCTGTTTATGGATCTTCGATTAATTCGATTAAAATGAGTTCGGGAGCTCAAATAAAATTTAATGATAAAATGAATTCTAATGGTTTAGAGATCCATTCTTCTTCGGGTTCTATTATTAATTTAGGTGAATTGTTTAATTCTAAAAATATTAATATTCATTTATCATCTGGTTCACAATTAAAAGGAAATCTTTCTTCTGATAATATAAAAGCATCAATTAGTTCTGGAGCAAATTGGAATACAAACTTAAAATCTAAACAATTAGAAATAAATAGCTCTAGCGGATCTAGTACAACTTTAAGTGGAAAAACAAACTTAATTACTGTAAAATCTTCAAGTGGATCTAAATGTAATTTATATGATTTAGAAGTATTGGAAGCAAATTTTAAAGCAAGTAGTTCCGCTACAATTAATAGTTGGGTTGTAGATAAATTTTCTGCTTCTGTAAGTTCTTCTTCTAAGATTACAATAAAAGGAGACCCAAAAGTTACTTCTATAAAAAAAGATAAATCAGGAAAAGTAAAAAATAAATCGGGTAACGACTATTAACTCTAAATGATATCTAGATGCTAAAAAACTGGTTCAAAATATATATTCATAATGCTATAAAAAATAAGTGGTTTACTTTATTAACCATTCTAGGTTTAGCAATAGGAATTACAGGAGTTATTTTTTCAACATTGTATTGGAAAGATGAAACAAGTTATGACCAATGGAATACAGATAAAGATCTCATTTACGAAACGTTATCTGTGTTTCCTATTGCTGGAGAAGAATGGCCGACCAGTGTTGAGCCTTTACCTCGTTATTTGAAAGAAAAGTCAGATAAAGTTGAAAATTATTGTTGGTTTGAGGGGTGGTATGGAAGAGAAACTTTTTATGTCGATAAAAAAAAAGTTTACATAGAAGGAATTGTTAGTACAGATCAAAATTTCTTTGATTTTATTCCATTCAAATTTGTAAAAGGAAATGTAGAAGACTTTCGTAAAAATAAATATGGTATTGCGTTAGAAGAAAATGAAGCAATTAAACTATTTGGTAATCAAAATCCTGTCGGAAAAATCTTAACAAACTATGACGGACGAAAGATGCCTATTTACGGAGTTTTTAAGGGAAATAAATTTAGTGGATTTCAGCCTAAAATGGTTGTTTCTAATATTTATACTCGTTTAGATGATGTTAAAGATAATTGGGGAAGTTATGGTCCTGGATTATTAATAAAGTTAAAAGACCTTAAGTATAAATCGGAAATAGAAAAATTAGGGACAGATTTGTTTTATGTAAATAATACCATAAAAAATGCCAAAAATGAAGGTATGTCTATTGAGGAATTTTCAAAAATTTATGAACCAGTAAAAGTAAAGTTTCAATCCTTAAAAGATTCTAGATTAAATGCTAAGGTATCAAAACTTCCAGAAGGAATGGGGAATATGTTGTTTATACAAATTAACTTAGGGTTATCGTATTTGATTCTAATTTTATCTATAATTAACTATATTAATCTATCTACTGCACAAGCAATAAGAAGAGCAAAAGAAGTAGGAATAAGAAAAATTGCTGGTGCATCTAAACGTAATATTATTTTACAATTTATCATAGAAACAACTATTACAACTGTTATTGCATTTTTTGTTGCATTAGCTTTAGTAGAAGTAGGTTTATCGAGTTATAATCAATTAATCAATAAAAATTTAGAAATTGATTTTATAAGTTTTATTCCAAATCTATTACTGATTTTTAGTATTGTTGTTGTTCTTGCTGGAATTTTTCCTGCGATTTATGTTTCCAATTTTAAAGAATTAAACGTTTTAAAAGGAAATTTCTCAAGGAGTAAAAATGGAATTTGGTTACGAAATTCAATGCTAGTTTTACAGTTTTCTATTGCAACATTCTTTATAGTGGGAGGTACATTTGTTATTCAGCAAATGAATTATTTAGCGAATAAAGATTTGGGTTTTTCTGGAGACCAAATTATTAGTATACGATTTAGAAGACAAGATTTAGGAGAGCGAAAGTTTGATTTTTATAAAAGTTTTCAGCAAGATTTATTAAAAATAAAAGGCGTACAAGCTGTTAATGCAACAGTATTCACATTTGGTTCTAATAGCGCTGGCTCAAATACAAGTTTTAGAGTAAAAGATAAACAATTAGTAACAGAAAATATGGCAATAGATTTTGGTTTTCTTGATATGATGAAAATAAAAGTTATCCAAGGAAGAGATCTAAACCCTACCATTTCATCTGACACGATATCAAATGTTTTGATTAACGAAACAGCTAAAAATTATTTTGGAGAATCATTAAAAATAAATGATGAATTTTATTGGAACGATCAAAAACTAAAATTAGTTGGTGTAACAAAAGATTTCAATTTAGGACAACCACAATTGAAAATAAAACCTATGATGTTTTTCAATTTCAAAGTTGTAAAATGGTTGAATGCTAATGTGGACAATATAATTATTAAAGTAGATACAAAAGACACTAAACAAACAATTGATAATATTGAGAAATTTTGGAAAGTAAAAGTAGATCAAGATTATCCTTTTGAATATGATTTTGTAGATAAACAATTTGCACGTTCATACGAAAATTATACAAAACAAGAAAAGATGTTCAAAATACTAAACGTAGTTGTGATAACGATTGCTTTGTTCGGATTATTTGCTCTTTCATCATTCACCATAGAGCGTAAATACAAAGAGATAGCAATTAGGAAAGTATTGGGGGCAGAAACAGGATCTTTATTAAAAATTCTTTCTAAACAATATATTTATTTATCAGTAATTGGTTTTGCTATTGCTATTGTCCCAAGTTATTTTTTAATGCAAATGTGGTTAGAAAATTTTGCATATAGAATTAGTATCTCTATTTGGGTTTATGTTTTTGCATTTGTGCTATTACTTTCACTTACGTTGTTAGTTGTACTATTAAAAGCTTATTCAGCAACACGAATTAATGTGCTTAATTATTTAAAATACGAATAATAAAATAATAGTTAGATGCTAAAAAACTGGTTAAAAATATATATTCATAATGCTATAAAGAATAAATGGTTTAGTTTATTAACTATTCTAGGTTTAGCAATAGGAATTACAGGAGTTATTTTTTCAACATTGTATTGGAAAGATGAAATAAGTTATGATCAATGGAATCCATACAAAGATAGAGTGTACGAGGTTATGACTGAGTTTACTCATAATAATGAAATCTGGCCATCTACAGTAACACCTTTAGGTGAAAATTTAGGTCAATCAACTAGTAAAATTGAGGATAAAACCTGGATTGTTCCATGGTATTCTAATAGTACTGTTATTATTGATAATAAAAAAGTTTATTTAAAGAATACTATAATAACAGATCAGAATTTTTTTAGTTGCATTCCATTTCAGTTTGTAAAAGGAAGCATAGAGGAATTTAATAAGAATAGGTTTGCTATTGCAATAGAGGAAGATGAGGCAAAAAGATTATTTGGAGATAGAAATCCAATCAATCAAATCATTACACAACTTGATGGAAAGAAGATGCCTATCCTGGGTGTTTATAAATTAGAAAAGTATTCAAGTATCAAACCAAAATTTGTTTTTTCTTCTATATATAATCAATTAAAAGAAAACCAAAATGAATGGGGAAACTTTGGAACAACATTATTGGTGAAATTGAAAAATCCATTAGAAAAAGATGAAGTCGAAAAAATAGGGAGTGAATTATTTTATAAAAATAGGACTATAGTTTTTGCAAAAGAAAAAGGAGTTTCTGTCAATGAATATATAAAAGTAAATGGTATAAATAAAGTAAAATTATTACCATTAAAAGATGCTCGTTTAGATTCGATTCAAACAAATTTACCAGAAGGAAAAGGGAATAAACTCTTTTTAGAGATTAATTTAGGTTTATCTGTATTGATTTTGATTTTATCTGTTATTAATTATGTTAATCTTTCTACTGCACAAGCTATTCGTAGAGCAAAAGAAGTAGGAATTCGAAAAGTTCTTGGAGCATCAAAAAGAAATGTAATTTATCAATTTATTTTTGAAACAGCAATTACAACATTTGTTGCATTATTATTTGCAATGGCTTTGGTAGAAATAGGTTTACCTTTTTATAATCAATTAATAAATAAAGAAATAGAAATAGATTTTATAAGTTATTTATCTTATTTAGGAAGTATATTTTTTATTGTTATTGTTTTAGCAGGAATTTTTCCAGCTATTTATATTTCAAATTTTGAAATTTTAAAAGTCTTGAAAGGTAATTTCTCAAGAAGTAAAAATGGAATTTTATTAAGAAATATAATGCTTATCCTTCAATTTTCTATAGCAGCATTTTTTATTATCGGTGGAACGTTAGTTAGTGAGCAGGTTCAATATATAGCTAATAAAGAATTAGGTTTTAATGGAAAACAAGTAATTAGTGTAAAGTTTAGAAAAGCTGATTTAGAAGGTAATCGATATGATTTTTATAGAAAAATAAAACAAGATTTATTAAAAATAAAAGGAATAAAGGAAGTTAATGCGATAGCATTTCAGTTTGGAGATAATGGTGCTGTTTCTAATTCGCAATTCTCTGTAGAGGATAAAATTATTACAGGAGAAAATATGGCAATAGATTTTGGTTTTTTTGATATAATGGGAATAAAAATGAAAGAAGGAAGAGATTTTAATTCTGCTATTTCCTCTGATACAATTTCCAATGTTATCTTGAATGAAACTGCTATAAAACAATTAGATAATAAATTAAAAATTAATGATGAGTTTTCATGGAATGATAATAAATTCAAATTGATAGGTATAGCAAGTGATTTTAATTTAGGTTCTCCTGCAAAAGAAATAAAACCAATGTTATTCATGAATTTTAATACAGTAAAATGGATGTCATATAACTTACAAAGTTTAATTTTCAAAATAGATTCAGAGAACCCAGAAGAAACGATTTTATCTATCGAAAAATTTTGGAAAGCAAAAGTAGATCAAGATTATCCTTTTGAATATGATTTTGTAGATAAACAATTTGCACGTTCATACGAAAATTATACAAAACAAGAAAAGATGTTCAAAATACTAAACGTAGTTGTGATAACGATTGCTTTGTTCGGATTATTTGCTCTTTCATCATTCACCATAGAGCGTAAATACAAAGAGATAGCAATTAGGAAAGTATTGGGGGCAGAAACAGGATCTTTATTAAAAATTCTTTCTAAACAATATATTTATTTATCAGTAATTGGTTTTGCTATTGCTATTGTCCCAAGTTATTTTTTAATGCAAATGTGGTTAGAAAATTTTGCATATAGAATTAGTATCTCTATTTGGGTTTATGTTTTTGCATTTGTGCTATTACTTTCACTTACGTTGTTAGTTGTACTATTAAAAGCCTATTCAGCAACACGAATTAATGTGCTTAATTATTTAAAATACGAATAAAAATATTCTTAATATGAATTTTAAATATTTTTTATTAATGGCAGTGCTTTTCTCTTTTATAGGGAAAGCACAGCTTTTATCAATTGATGATTGTATAAAAATAGGAAAAGAAAATCAACCAGATTTTAAAATACAATCAGTTATAATAGAACGTAAAAAAGAAGAAAAACGCTCTTTTGGTTCTCAATTTTTACCGAGTATAGACGCATCTTTCTCACACGCCTATAACTTTGGTTCATCTATCGATCCTGCAACAAATACACGCGAGCCATCAAATATACAATCAGATAATATTGGAGTAAATGCACAAGTTAATTTATTTGATTTTTCTAAGTGGAATAGAACAAAAATTCAGAATCTGAATATAGAGATAGAAAAAATGGAATTCGAAGTAATAGAAAACCAATACGAACTATTAGTTTTAGAAAAATTTATGGCAGCATTAGCACTTCAAGAATGGCAAAAAGTATTAAAAAAACAAATAATAAATGCAGAAAACCAATTAAATAGAATAACAAAAGAAGTCGAAGAAGGACGACGTCCTAAAAGTGATTGGTACGATATTAATGTAATTTATTTACAAGAAAAAAATAACTTAGAAATAGCGTTGAATAATGAGGTTGTAAAAAAAACAGAATTAATACAATTACTTAATATAAATACTGTCGTAGCAGAAGATATAAACCTAATACGACCAATATCACTAGATACGTTAAAAATAAATCCTGTTATCACAAATTACCCAAGTCTCAAAAAAATAGATTTAGCAGATACAAGACTAGAAAAAGAATATACACAATTATTATCCAATTATTTACCAAGTGTAAATCTTAATTATTCTTATGGAACCTTTTATTCACAAACTATAAAAAGTTTAGGAGATACGAGTTTCAATTTTGGTCGTCAGTTAAAAGACAATAAAAGTCAGTATATAGGATTAAACTTTTCTGTACCTATCTATTCAAAAGGAAATAATAAACAACTTCTAGAACTAAAAAAAATAGAGCAAAATTTAAATAACGAACTTAAAATAAAAGAAGAAAAACGTCTTAATGACTTATTTTCAATAGAAAAAAAGAAATTACAATTACTTGAAAATCTAGATCAATCTCTTCAAGAAATTGTAAAAGCATCGGAAGAATCGTTAGCAACAACAGAATCCAAATATATTTTTGATAAAGTTGATGCATCAGTATACAAAATAGCAAAAAATCAACTTCTTAGTGCAAATTATAATGAATTAAATAATGAATTCGATAAAATATATATCCAATATCAACTACAAATTCTAAGCAACAATTAATGTTTTTTTTAGGATTTTTTTGCAACAAATTTATTATTGTCGAAGGAGTTGCCTAAATAAATATTACAGTTTTTTTTTAATTAAATTATCTATTGTTATAAAATATTTTGTTTGATTTGCTAATAAAAATGAGGCAGCAAATCCTATCCAAACAGAGTAATCTAAAGAAGTTTTTATACTAAAGGATATTGCCATACTTAATGAAAAACTCAATAGTAAAAAACTTGTTAAGTAAGACGCTAATTTTATTTTATAACCAATAATTAGCATAATAGATAAAATTATTTCAAGAAAAGTAGCAATATAAGCACTAGTAGTAGCTAATTTTTCTGGTACAAAATAGATAAGTTGTTTAGTGTATAATTCAAAATTTTTCCAATTTCCCCATGTCGAATTATTTTTCCAAATTGACAAACGATCAGCAACTGCAGATAACATTGTAACTCCTAGAGCAAATCTTAATAAGAGTTGAGAAATTATGATTTTATTCTTTGTCATGAATAGCATTTTATAATGGAGCAAAGTTTGAAAATCTAAATCACAAAAATCTTAAGATAGCTTAAGATTTTATAAATTACACTACATTTCGTCTATGATAAAATCATATTCATTTTCTATTAATTTTTTTAGATAATCATCAAAACTATCAGCAATTACTGTAAATTCATCAGGATCATGTAAAAAACGAACAATTTGCCCCTTCGTTCCTTTTTCTGAAGGTGTAAAATCTATAAATAATTGGGAAGTACCTCCATTGTTCATGCAATCAGAAAAATGTAACCATTGAATATTTTTAATTGAGTTTGTTATTTTATCATCTACAATAACTTCGTCATATTTTCTTTCGATATAATCAGTATAATATTCAATGATCTTATTTTTATTTTCTATCATTTCTAATGATGAAAGTAGATAATAAGGATATTCATAGATATCTGATCCAAGAAAATAAAATGCAATTTTTTCATTTGCATATTCTGTAAAATATGTACCATCTACATATTCTAATAAATTAAGTAATGATTCTGGAATAGATGGATATAAAGTTTTAATTTTTAGTATATTTTCTAATGATGCTCCATGTTTTATTTTTTCAAAATAATCCCATTCCTCAGAATTATTATTTGAATAATAAGCTTTTTTTAATCCTTCTATGTAATTATTTACAGTGTTATTCATGATAATTATATACAAACAAATTTAAGTAATTATATACAATTGGGAATTTATTTATATCGAATAGTAGGTAATAAATGTCATTTAAATTTATTTAGATTAATTAAAAATAAAAATTACTTTTGCGCCTTTAACACATAATAAATGAAATCTCATTTTTATATATTTTTTTATATAATATTCTCTACAATTTTGTATTCTCAGAATAATAGTTTGCAAATAGAATTAAAAAATGAAAATAATACATTGACTAATGATGTGAAAGTAACATTAAAATCAGAGGAAGGTAAAACTTTAGAAATTTTTACAAATAACAAGGGAATAGCTATATTTACTGATCTTGATAGAAAAAAATATTCACTTCATATAGAATCTATAAACATAGAATCAATAAATGATGAAATAGTAATTAATAAGTTTTCTACAAAAAAAATATATATAACAGAATCTCTTATCAATAATCTCCAAGAGGTTGTTGTGACAGCTAAAGAATCGAAGGGGTTAACTAGTGTGTCCATTATTGATGAAAGAGCGATGCAGCATTTACAACCTTCTAGTTTTACTGATTTATTAGAACTTTTACCTGGAGGGAAAGCAAAGGATCCTATTTTTAACCAAACAAATTCTATCAAGCTAAGAGAAACAGGGATAAGAGATGGATCAAATAATTATTCAACATCATCTTTAGGGACTAGTTTTATTGTCGACAATATTCCTAAAAATGTTAACTCTAATTTACAATTTACAGAAGGAACTTCTTTATCAATAAATCAAGGTAATTCGACAGGATATTCAGATGCAAAAAGAAATAGTGTTCCGAAAGGTGTCGATATGCGTTCTATTTCAACAGATCAAATAGAGCGTGTAGAAATAATAAGAGGAATACCTTCTGTAGAATATGGAGATTTAACAAGTGGAGTGGTAAAAATTATTCGAAAAAAAACGCCATCAAATTTGGAAGCAAGGTTTAAGGCAGATGCTTATAGTAAATTATATTATTTAGGAAAAGGTATAGGAATAGAAAATAAAAAAATAAATTTGAATTTTGGAATTGATTTCTTAGATGCTAAACCAGATCCTAGAAATGATTTGGAAAATTATAAGAGAATAACAGCATCTATGCGAGCCTACAAAACGTGGGATAATTCTTTTTCTACTCTCGATTGGAATTTAAATCTTGATTATACAGGTTCTATTGATAATGAAAAGACAGATCCAGATAATTCTTATTCGCTTATAGATAAATATAAATCTAGTTATAATGATTTTAATATTTCGAGTATACTTGATTGGAATTTTAAGGAAAGTAAATTCTTGAAGAGTATTAATTTTTATTCATCAATATCTCAACAATTTGATCAAATAAATCAAACAAAATTAGTTCAATTAACTTCAGCTACCGCAGTTCCAAACTCAGTAAAGGAAGGAGAAGCTTATGGTACTTTTCTAGAACCTAAATATATTTCTCATTTACTTGTAGATGGTAAACCTTTAGATTTATACTTAAAATTAATAGGAAATTTTGATTGGAAATGGAGTAATTTAAGAGCTGGTCTCGAATGGAAATATTCAAAGAATAATGGGAAAGGACAAGTATATGATCCTTTACGTCCTCCATCGCCAGAAATGTATTCAAGAAATAGATCATACAAGTCTATTCCTGCTATACAAGATTTTTCTTTATTCGCAGAAACAAATAAAAAGTTTAAAATAGAAAAGCATCAATTCGAAATTTTAGCGGGAATCAGGAGTATAACTTCTCCTGGAATAAGTGACAAATATTATTTAAAAAATAAATATTACTTCGATCCAAGAGTAAATGTTCAATGGAAATTACCTAATATTTATATTAATAACAATCCTCTTAAAATAGATGTTACAGCTGGTTATGGTGTACATACTAAATTACCTACACTTAGTATGTTGTATCCAGAAAATAGTTATTTAGATTTTGTTCAGTTTAATTATTATCATGATAACCCAGCTTATAGAAGAATATACCTTAAAACTTACATAACAGATATCACAAATTATAATTTAGCTGCTGCAATTAATAAAAAATGGGAAGTAAGGACAGATCTGGAATATAAAGAGATTAATTTTTCATTGACTTTTTTTAAAGAAAAAATGAATTCTGGATTTAGAAATATGACTGATTATAGATTGTTTACTTATAAAAAATTTTCTGTAGAAGGAATAGATCATACTACAATTACAGAAGCACCATCTGTTGAAAATTTATCATATACAAATCAATCTTTATTAGAAACATTTAAAAAACAAGATAATGGAAGCACAATAGATAAAACAGGTATAGAATTTCAGATTAGTACTAAAAGATATTCTGAGATAAACACAAGGTTAACATTAAATGGAGCTTGGTTTAAAACAAAATATACGAATAGTTTACCTATTTATATGAGGAATGATAATATAGTAATTAATGGAAAACCTACCCCATATTTAGGTTTGTATTTAAATGATGATGGTTTTTTAAACGAGACATTAAATACAAATTTAATGGCAGATACTTATATACCAGTTTTAGATTTGGAATTTTCTACTTCTGTACAAATTATGTGGTTTTCTTCTTCTAAAAATATAAAAAAAAATGGAACTCCAATAGCATACGTAGATCAAAATGGAATTCAACACTCTTATGAAGATGCAGATAAAACTGATGCAAATTTAAAATGGTTGAATTTATCTTATAACGAAAATGCATTTAAAAAAATTAAAACACCTTTCGAAATGAACATAAACTTTAAAGCGTCAAAAGTTTTCTATAAAAGTTTTCATGTCTCAATGTTTGTAAATAGATTACTTAATTACTATAAAGAATATGAATTCGAAGGACAAAAAATAGGACGTAAGAGCCTTACATCACCTTATTTCGGGATGGAACTTAATATAAAATTATAAATATTAACAAATTATGCAAAAATTACTAAACAGATTTAGTTTAATGACCTTATTATCTGTGTTTTTACTTTTTTCTTGTAACAATGATGATGATAATAGTTTAACATCTTCTAATGTATCACTAGTTTTAACTAGTAAATTATCAGATGATATTCAGAGTGCTGAAATTCTTGATATGAATTATATATTCAAAGAATTAAATACAGGAAAAACGACTGAAAAATCTATCAATGGAACAAAAGAATTAACAATAGATTTACCAACGGGAACTTATGAAATATCAGTTTCTGGTAAAATAAATTACGAATTAGATGGAACAAAATTAACCAAGAATGTAACTGGTTATATAGCTTCTGAAGCAATAACCTTATCAGATAAAACAAAATCTATTCAATTATTCATAAAATCAGAGAAAAGCGACTTAATGATAGAAGAAATATTTTTTACAGGAACAGTAACTCCAGAAGGTAAACAATATTTAGGAGATAGATATTTTAAGATTCATAATAATTCTGATGATATATTGTATGCAGATGGTTTACTTATTATACAATCAGAATTTATGACAGTAGAAAAACAAGATTACAGACCAAATATTATGGCAACAGATTTTGCCGCTGGTTCTATAATTATGCTACCAGGTAGTGGAAAAGAATATCCTATTAAACCAGGTGAATCTATTATTATTGCAGAAGATGCAATTAATCATAAGGAATATAATCCAAATTCAATTGATTTGAGAAATGCAAATTTTGAAATTTATGACGAAGAAATGGATGATGTAGATAATCCTTCAGTAAAAAATACTATTTCAATTTTTTCAAGTATGACTATGCATAATAGAGGATTTACAAGTTATGCAATAGCTAGATTACCAGAAGGTATGACAGTAAACCAGTATATAAGCGAATATAATTATTCATATGAATATGATTTTGTATATGATGGTCAAACGTTTCCTATGAGCAACGATGCTTATAGAGTACCTAATGATTGGATTATAGATGCTGTGAATTTAAGTGCTAAAATTGGTTTCCAATGGATTGTTACAGCACCTTCTTTAGATACAGGATGGACATATTGTTCTTCTAATGAAAGTGATAGTGCTCGTTATGGAAAATCTGTAAGAAGAAAAATATTATCAGTTTCTATAAATGGAAGTCAAATTTTGGTAGATACAAATAATTCTACTGTAGATTTTATTCCACAAGCAAAACCTTCATTATTCAATTAGATTAATAACATAGTCATGAACTTTCGTTTCACAAATTATATATTTTTTGTTGTATTAAGTATTTTATCCATTTTCATGAAAGGGCAAAATATACATATAGATAATCGCATAAATAATAATTCGCCTATCAATATATTTTTTGATTCTATTAACACTAATATATCTGATCAAATTCTTAATAAAAAAATTAATTATACAGAATTGAATAGTAATTATTACAATTCTAAGCAAAGTAATTATTTATTACAAAAAGGTAATGGTTTGAAAAATGTGTCATTCAATGTTAAATCTAATTTTTTAATTGACTCATTGAACTATGTATGGGGAAATGTTTCTTATAAAAATGGAACTAGAAAAAATGTAAAGTGGAATGAAAGTTCTGATTATAATAGAATATCGCCTTATGTAATGGCAGACTCTGTAGGAGGAAATTTATCATTAGAAGAATACAATATAGAAGGAGGGTATAATCGAAAAATGAATCGATTTAATTTTGGTTTACTAGTTAATTATAAAGCCTTGATAGAATCAAGAAATAGAGATCCGAGACCTAAAAATATAGTTTCTGATCTTAACTTTAATATGGGATTATCTTCTAAAATTTATAAAGAAAATATATTGTCATTAAGTATATTATTAAATAAATACACACAGTCCAATGACTTAAAGTTTTTTAGTCAGTTAGGAAATTCAGAAACTTACCATTTATCAGGATTAGGAATGTATAATAATATGTTTGTTGGTAGTAGAAATAGAGCTTATTTTGATGGAAATGGTTATGGACTTCAATTATCTTTTTTTAATGCTAATAAAAAAGGAATAATGGCTACAATAGGTTTCTCTAATTTATCAACAGATAAAATTCTAACTGATTTACAAGACCTTGTAATTTCTAATATAAATGAGATTGCTTATAATTTTGATGTATCTTATATGAATCCAGATTCTAATTTATTTAAAGGAATTAGGATTAATGGAAAATTAAAAGATAGAAAAGGTAGAGAAGGTATTTTTTTTAATGAAACATCTTCTAATTATAAAAAGATAGATGAGGTTCAAAAATATTCTTATGAAAGTAAATTAATAAAATTATCCTCTCTTTTTGGGTTAACAGACAAAAGTAAAATGAAAAACATATCATTTACTCCGTCCATTATTTATTCTTCCTCTGAAGAAAAATATTTTGATCCATCAATTAAACAACGTTTTGAAAACATAACTTCTCAGATAGAATTTAGTTTTATGTATAAATGGAATGAAAAATCACTTACCAATTTTGGTATTAATTTAGGTACAAAACAGAATTTGACACATGAATGGAATTCTAGTCATTATTATTCTATGCAATCAATTCAAAATATGATGATTAATAATTACCAGTACTTATCATCTAATAATATATTTTTTAATTTAAATTTCAGACAAGATTATTCAATAAATCAAAAGTATTCTATTTTTTTAGATGCAAATTATTATTATGCAAACTATAAATCTGGTAATAACACACAACTTCAATTATCATTAGGCTTATTTTTTTAAAATAAATAATTTAAACTTTAGTTAGGATATGATTATTTAATTTATTAATAATTCAACAAAAACGACTTAAAAATAAAATTAATTTATTTTTAAGTCGTTTTTGTTATTTTTAGTTTTGTTTTGGAATTTATTTTTTGCATATTTAATAAATTAAATAATAGTTTATGGAAATGGAAGAGAATTTTGGACTATATCAACCTGATTTTGAGTTTGATTCTTGTGGTGTAGGTTTTGTAGCAAATACGAAAGGAGTTAAAAGTTTTAAAATTGTAAGCGATGCAATTACGATGTTAGAAAATATGGAACATCGTGGTGCAACTGGTTATGAAAGTAATACAGGTGATGGAGCTGGAATTCAAATTCAAATTCCTCATGAATTATTATTTGATGAAGCTTTAAATAATGGAATTGATCTTCCTGATCCAGGTTTTTATGGAGTTGGAATGTTGTTTTTTCCTCAAAATAAATTTATTAGAGAAGAGTGTAAAGAAATTATTCAACAATCAGCAGATAAGTTAAATATTAAAATATTGGGATATAGACCTGTTCCTGTAAATAATTTAGACTTAGGGGATTTAGCAAAAAGTGTCGAACCAGTAATGGAAATGCTTTTTATTGAGAGGTCATATGATATTGATACAGAAAAAGATTTTGAACGAAAATTATTTGTTTTTAAAAATTATATAGCACATCAGGTTACAAGTGTTACAAATAATGATCCTATAGGTTTTTATGTAGCTTCTTTTTCATGTAAAAAAATTATTTATAAAGGTCAATTACGTTCTGTACAAGTTCGTGATTATTTTAAAGATTTAACAGATCCTAGAACACGTTCTGCTTTTGGAATGGTTCATTCTAGGTTTGCAACAAATACTTCTCCTACTTGGAGTTTAGCTCAACCTTTTAGATTTATAGCTCATAACGGTGAAATAAATACAATTGGAGGTAATTTAAATTGGTTAAAATCATCAGAAAAAACATTTCAAAGTCAATTTTTTACTCCTCAAGAGATGGATATGATTCTTCCTTTGACAAAACCAGGTCAATCTGATTCATCTTATTTAGATAATATGGTTGAGTTGCTTTATCATTCGGGACGTTCACTTCCTCATGTTATGATGATGCTTGTTCCTGAGGCTTGGGATGGGAACGAACAAATGGAGGAATATAAAAAAGGTTTTTATGAGTTTCATGCTTGTATGATGGAGCCTTGGGATGGACCAGCGTCTATTTCATTTACAGATGGTGATATTATTGGTGCAACGTTGGATCGAAATGGATTACGTCCGTCAAGATATTGTATAACTTCTGATGATATAGTAATAATGGCTTCAGAGTCAGGGGCACTTCCTGTAGATCCTTCAAAAGTAATAGAACGAGGTCGATTACAACCAGGGAAAATGTTTTTGGTTGATATGAGGAAAGGTAAAGTTGTGAGTGATGAAGAATTGAAAAAAGAAATTTGCTCTTCAAAACCTTATCGTGACTGGCTGGATAATATGAATATAAATATAAAGGAACTTCCAAGACCGAGAGTGAGATTTAATCGTCTTGAATCGGATGATATTGTGAAGTATCAAAAAGCTTTTGGTTATTCGCGTGAGGATTTGAATATTTTATTAAAAGAAATGTGTGCTACTGGTAAAGAACCAATTGGTTCGATGGGGTTTGATGCTCCTTTGGCAGTATTAAGTGAAAAACCTCAACACTTAAGTTCTTACTTTAAACAGCTTTTTGCTCAAGTAACAAATCCTCCAATTGATCCAATTCGCGAACGAATGGTAATGTCATTGACAACAATTATTGGTGGAAATGGAAACTTATTAGAAGAAGATAAGAGTTTTGCTCATTCTATCCGATTAGATTCTCCAATATTAAGTAATGAACAATTGGAAAAATTGAGAAGTGTAGATACAGGAAAATTTCAATCAAAAACTATTTATACCTATTTTAAAACTGATGGAAAAGAAGGAGGTTTAAAGAAGGCAATAGATAGAATTTGTCGTTATGCGATAGATGCAGTTGATGATGGTTTTCAGGTTATTGTTCTTTCGGATCGTTCGTTAGATTCTCAACATGCTGCAATTCCATCTTTGTTGGCTTGCTCGGCAGTACATCATCATTTAATTCGGAAGGGAGTTCGTCGAAAAATAGGGATTGTTATGGAAGCTGGTGATGTATGGGAGGTTCATCATTTTGCAACACTTTTAGGTTACGGGGCTACAGGAATTAACCCTTATTTGGCTTTAGCTTCTATAAGGCAAATGTATAACGAAGGTGAACTTGATCAATTAGAGGAATTAGATCAGTTAAAATACAATTATAAAAAAGCTGTTGGAGATGGATTGTTAAAGATATTTTCTAAAATGGGAATTTCTACGTTGCAATCATATCATGGCGCTCAAATTTTTGAAATTATAGGGTTAAATAAGTTAGTTGTAAACACTTGTTTTACTGGTTCTGTATCAAGAATTAGTGGGATTGGTTTTGATGAAATAGCTAAAGAAGCTTTAGCAAAACATTTTAAAGCATTTGGTAAAGATGAGTCGACTCTTTTAGATGCAGGAGGTATTTATCAATGGAAAAAAGATAATGAATATCACCAATATAATCCTCAATCAATTCATTTGTTACAGCAGGCTACGTGGAATAATAAGTATGATGTTTTTAAGAAATATTCTCGTGTTGTAAATCAAATTTCAGAAAATGCAACGACTCTGAGAGGATTGTTAGATTTTAAAAATGATCGTGAATCTATTTCAATTGATGAAGTTGAGTCTTTAGAGTCAATATTAAAGCGCTTTGTTACAGGAGCGATGTCTTTTGGTTCAATTTCTTGGGAAGCACATACAACACTTGCTATTGCAATGAATAGAATAGGTGCAAAAAGTAATTCTGGAGAAGGGGGAGAAGATGAAAATAGATATTTAATCAAAGAAAATGGAGATAATCTTCGTTCAGCTATAAAACAGGTAGCATCTGGTCGATTTGGTGTTACTGCACGTTATTTAGCTGAGGCAGAAGAAATTCAAATTAAAATGGCTCAAGGGGCAAAACCTGGTGAAGGAGGGCAACTGCCTGGACATAAAGTTGATAATTGGATTGGTAAAACACGGCATTCAACTCCAGGAGTTGGTTTAATTTCTCCTCCTCCTCATCATGATATTTATTCAATTGAAGATTTAGCTCAGTTGATTTTTGATTTGAAGAACGCAAACAGGCATGCTCGTGTTTCTGTAAAATTAGTTTCAAAAGCTGGTGTAGGAACTATTGCCTCAGGTGTGGCAAAAGCTAAAGCAGACCATATTTTGATTTCTGGTTATGATGGTGGTACTGGAGCTTCTCCAATTAGCTCAACTCGTCACACTGGTTTGCCTTGGGAGTTAGGAATAGTTGAGTCTCATCAAACATTAATAAAAAATAAATTACGACAGCGTGTTACATTACAAGTTGATGGTCAATTAAAAACGGGTAGAGATATAGTTATAGCGACTTTACTAGGTGCTGAGGAATGGGGGATAGGAACTTCTGCTTTAGTTGTTGAAGGTTGTATTTTGATGAGAAAATGTCATTTAAATACTTGTCCAGTTGGTGTGGCAACGCAAGATGAGAAATTACGCCAAAAGTTTACTGGAAAAGTTGAGCATTTGGTTAACTATTTTACATTTTTAGCAATGGAAGTACGTGAATTAATGGCTAGTTTAGGTTTTAAAACAATTGATGAAATGGTTGGTCAATCTCAATGTTTAGAACGTAAACATGATATTAATTTTTGGAAACATAATCAAATAGATTTAGAACCTTTATTGCATAAAGTTGAAACTGATTTATCTATTATTAAGTCAGAGGAACAAGATCATGGTTTATCGGATTCACTTTCATGGGAAATGTTAGATTTATCACTTGATGCATTGAAAAATAATGAAAGAGTACAAGCTTGTTTATCAATAAAAAATACAGATAGAACAGTAGGTACAATTCTTTCTCATGAAATAACTAAGATTTACAAATCAGAAGGAATGCGATCAGGTTCACTTCAATTTAAATTTAAAGGAACAGCTGGGCAAAGCTTCGGAGCTTTTTGTACGAATGGAATGGAACTTTTATTAGAAGGTGATGCAAATGACTATTTTGGTAAAGGTCTTTCAGGAGCTAAACTAGGTGTTTATCCAGATGATAATGCAATAATCAATGCTAATGAAAATAGTATTATAGGAAATGTTGCTTTATATGGAGCAACTTCAGGTAAAGTTTTTATTAATGGAATGGCAGGAGAACGTTTTGCAGTTCGTAATTCAGGAGCTACAGCTGTTGTTGAAGGTATTGGTGATCATGGTTGTGAATATATGACTGGAGGTACTGTAGTTATTTTAGGTGGAGTTGGACGAAATTTTGGAGCAGGAATGAGTGGAGGAATAGCTTATATATGGGATATTAATAATTCATTGAAAGATAATTTTAATCCTGATATGGCTAACCTTGAAGAAATAACTGAAAATGATAAATCGATTATTGAAACATTGGTAAAAGAACATTTTGAAACAACAAATAGTACTTTAGCTGAATACCTTTTAGCTGATTTAGAAACTAATTTTCAGTTTTTTACAAAGGTTTATCCAAGAGAATATAAAAAAGCAATTGAGAAAAAAATAAATTTATTAAAATAATGGGAAGAGCAGATGGATTTTTATTGTTTGAAAGGAAAACTCCTAAAAAACTAAAAGTAGAAGATAGAATAAAGAATTTTAAAGAATTTTCAACAAAACCTTCATCAGAACTTCTTAATGAACAATCAGCAAGATGTATGAACTGCGGTGTTCCTTTTTGTCAGAGTGGTTGTCCATTAGGAAATGTTATTCCAGAATTTAATGATGCTGTATATAAACAACATTGGGAGAAGGCATATAATATTTTAATTTCTACCAATAATTTTCCTGAATTTACAGGAAGAATTTGTCCTGCGCCATGTGAAGGTGCCTGTGTTTTGGGGATTAATAATTTGCCTGTTACTATAGAAGAAATTGAAAAAAATATTATAGAAATAGCTTTTGAACAAGGTTTTGCTAAACCTAAAATTCCTAATTTAAGAACAGGTAAAAAAATAGCTGTGATTGGTTCTGGTCCTGCAGGATTAGCTACAGCTTATCAGTTAAATCAAAAAGGACATTATGTGACAGTTTTTGAACGAGATGAAGAAATTGGTGGTTTGTTGCGTTTTGGTATTCCTGATTTTAAACTAGAAAAAACTGTAATCGAAAGAAGAAGAACTTGGATGGAAGATGAAGGAATTCGTTTTCGTACAAGTTGTAACGTTGGTATTGATTATTCTGTAGAAGAATTGAATAGAAATTTTGATGCAATAGTGCTTGCATTAGGAAGTACTGTTCCTAGAGAGTTAAATATTCCTGGTAAAAATGCAAAAGGTGTTTATTATGCAATGGATTTTTTGTCACAAGCGAATAAGAAAGTAAGTAATATTCCTTTTTCTGAAGAAGAAATTAATGTAAAAGGTAAAAAAGTTGTTGTTATTGGTGGAGGAGATACAGGTTCTGACTGTATAGGAACTTCTAATCGACAAGGGGCTGATGTTATTTCACAAATTTATTATAAGCCAATTCTTCCTACAGAAAGAGATAAGTCAATGCCATGGCCAACTTTTCCTATGACATTACAAATTACTTCTTCTCATGAAGAGGGTTGTGAAAGAAAATGGGCAGTTAATTCGAAAGAATTTATAACTGATGATAATGGTCAGCTTATTGGATTAAAGTTGATAGAGGTTGATTGGGCAAAAGATGAAGAAACAGGAAAATTCACTTCTTATTTTGAAAAACCTAATTCTGAATTTATTATTGAATGTGATATTGCTTTTATTGCTTTAGGTTATGATCATGTTCAACATAAAGGATTGGTAGAAAATTTAGATATTAATTTAGATCCTAAAGGAAATCTTATAGGTAATGATAAAGAATATAAAACAAATCAATCAAAAGTTTTTTCTTGTGGTGATGCTAGACGAGGACAAAGTCTTGTAGTTTGGGCAATCCATGAAGGAAGAGAATGTGCTGAACAAGTGCATAAATTTTTGAGTTAATTTTTTTCTCTTTTATTAATTAAGATAGCGAATAATTATTATTCGCTATTTTTTTTGTAAAAAAATAATATTTTATGAAATTATATGTTTTTTTAAGGGGTGTTTTTTATTTTTTTTTAAAAATTTTTTAAAAAACTATTAAAAATAAAAGGGTAAATTTATTATAAGTCATATTTTTTTATATTTTTGAACAAAAATAAAACTTATGAAGGTTGGGTTGAAATGGAAGATAGCTTTCGCAATCATTACATTAATAGCAATTGCTGGTTTGTTTTGGAAACCAGTTGTAGATATTCCTGGAACAGGAGAATTTTTAGGAGAAGAAAATATAGTTGGATCAGATGTAGCATGGATATTAGCTGCTGCTGGCTTAGTTTTATTAATGACTCCAGGTTTATCATTTTTTTACGGTGGAATGGTGGGTAAAAAAAATGTTATTTCTACAATGCTACAAAGTTTTATTGCTTTAGGAGTAATTTCTATCCTTTGGGTGGTTGTAGGTTTTTCACTTTCATTTGGAGAATCTATAGGTATTACTATAGATGGAGAGCATTACGGATTAATAGGTAATCCTCTAACTTATCCATTTTTTAATCATGTAGGTGCGTTTCCTCACAAAGAAATGGCTTCAACAATTCCATTTGTTTTATTTGCTTTATTTCAAATGAAATTTGCTGTAATTACGCCAGCGTTAATAACTGGTTCATTCGCGGAAAGAGTAAGATTTATATCTTACTTATTATTTATGATTCTATTTTCTTTAATTATATATACACCACTTTGTCACATGGTTTGGCATCCAGAAGGATTGTTAAATAAATATTTCGGAGTAAAAGATTTTGCAGGAGGAACAGTGGTTCATATGAGTGCTGGTTTTGCTGCTTTGGCAGGAGCTTTAGTTTTGGGTAAAAGAAAAAATAGAGAACATAAACCAGCGAATATTCCATTTGTCTTGTTAGGAACTGGAATGCTTTGGTTCGGATGGTTCGGTTTTAATGCAGGTTCTGCTTTAGGTGCAAATTCTACAGCAGCACTTGCTTTTGGTACAACAACAATAGCTTCAGCTTCAGCAATGATGACTTGGATTTTATTTGATAGAATAAATGGTAGAAGTGTATCAGCAATGGGAGCATGTATAGGTGCAGTCGTTGGCTTGGTAGCTATAACTCCAGCTTGTGGTTTTGTAACTATTCCAGAAAGTTTGTTTATAGGTTTTATTACTGCAATAGTTTCAAATTATTTGATGAATTGTAAATTATTGAAAAAAATAGATGATACATTAGATGTTTTTGCTTGTCATGGAATGGGAGGAATTATGGGTATGATTTTAACTGCTATTTTTGCTCATGGAGAAGATGCAAGTTTATTACATGGCGGTTTTGGTGTTTTTGGGCATCATATGGCTGCATTATTATTAGTATCATTATTTACTTTTTTTGGCTCATTAATTATCTACAAGTTAACAGATAGTATTATTCACTTAAGAGTAAGTGATAGAGCAGAGTTTGAAGGTTTGGATATCTCTCAACATAACGAGAGTATAGATTAATTCATATTCATAGAGGTTTTGTATTTTTGACAAAAAGCTGACTTTTTTAGTCAGCTTTTGTTTTTTTTATAAATAATGAACTCTTTTTATTATCCTAATTCCCAATCTGTACCAAATACAGCTTGTAAAGCAGCTGTTTCAGTTCTAAATCTTTGTTGACCTAAGCTGATTCCTAAAAAATTATTTGATTCAGAAGTTTTTATTTCGTCTTTTGAAAAATCACCTTCTGGGCCTATTAAGATTAATATTTTTTTAGGTTTTTTATCTAGAATATTTTTTAAAGGAACTCTTTCAATATCTGTTTCACAATGAGCAATACATTTCTCGAAGTCACTAAAATTTAACTTTATGAATTCATTAAATTTTATAAGATCATTTATTTTTGGTAAATAAGCTTTTAATGATTGTTTTGTAGCTGATTGTACAATTTTTTCAATACGTTCGATTTTTATATTTTTCCTTTCAGAGTGATATGTTTGTAAAAAAGTAATTTCATCAATACCAATTTCAGTAGCTTTTTCAAGAAAAAACTCTAATCTTTCCATTGTTTTTGTTGGTGCAATTGCAATGTGTAGATAATAGTTTTTCTTTTCGAATTCAGTTTTTAAATCGATAATTTTACCTTCTACAACTTTTTTTGAAATAGAATTAACTTCTATTTCTGCAATTTTCCCTTTACCATTAGTTACATGTACTAAGTCACCTTCTTTTCCTCGTAATACTTTTGCAAAATGATGACTTTCTTCCTCGTTTAGAATTGCTGAATTTTCGAATATTTCCCCAAAGAATAATTTCATTATATATGATATTTAGCAACAGATTTTGTTGTGTTTTCAGTAAATATTTTGTGATTATATTTTAAGGTTCCAACCATAGCTATCATTGCAGCGTTATCAGTTGTGTAAGCAAATTTTGGAATAAAAGTTTTCCATCCAAATTTATCTTCTCCTTCTAAAAGGCGTTCTCTTATTTCAGAATTTGCAGAAACTCCTCCAGCTATAGCAATTTGTTTAATTCCAGTTTGTTGAATAGCTTTTTGAACTTTATCCATTAAAATATTAACAATAGATCGTTGTATAGAAGCACATAAATCATCAATGTTTTCTTCAATAAAATTTGGATTATTTTTTTGTTCTTTTTGAATGAAATATAGAACTGAGGTTTTAAATCCACTAAAGCTGAAATTTAATCCTTCAATTTTAGGTTTGGCAAATGTGAATTTTGTAGGGTTACCAATTTTAGATTTTTTATCAATAATTGGTCCTGCCGGATAAGGTAGGTTTAATATTTTACCTGCTTTATCAAAAGCTTCTCCAGCAGCATCATCAATTGTTTCACCTAAAATTTCCATATCGAAATAATTGTTGATTTTAACTATTTGTGTATGTCCACCACTTACAGTTAAACATAAGAATGGGAAAGTAGGTTTATCTATATTAGCATCATCAATAAAGTTAGCTAATATGTGTGCTTGCATATGATTTACCTCTATTAGTGGGATATTCAAAGATTGACTAAAAGATTTAGCAAAACTACCTCCCACTAAAAGAGATCCCATTAATCCAGGTCCTCTTGTGTAAGCAATTGCTTTTAAGTCTTCTTTTTTTATGTTTGCTTGTTTCAGTGCTTGATCTACAACTGGTACAATGTTTTGTTGATGTGCTCTTGAAGCTAATTCAGGAACAACACCACCATATATTTCATGAATTTTTTGACTTGCAACAACATTTGATAGTATTTTATTTCCTTCAATTATTGCTGCGCCAGTATCATCACAAGAAGATTCTATTGCTAAAATATAGTTTTTATCGCTCATAATTCCTTGTAGAATAAAATTTATAACTTATTTTTACGCAACAAATATCGTAAATTTAAACCATTGAAAATAGTCAGAAGAATAGGAAGAATTATATTGACCATGTTTATTGTTGTTTTAACACTTGTTTTTACAGCTTTAATCGCAATACAAATACCTTCTATACAGACAAAAATAGCTCATTTTGCTTTAGAAAAATTAAATAAATCACTCAATACAAAAATAAGTGTTGATTCAGTAGATATTGATTTTTTTGGTAAAATACATTTCTATGGTGTCAATATAAAAGATGATCACAACTATGATTTTATGAAATCAAAATCATTAGTTACAACTTTAAATGTTTGGACATTAATTCCAGGAATTAATAAAGATCATATAAATTTAAGTGAAGTAAAATTAGTAAATCCTGAAATCCGAGTAATTACTTATAAAGGAGATTCTATTTCTAATTTTATAAAATTTGTTAATGGGTTTAGCTCTGATAAACCTAAAGATCCAAATAAAATTTTTAAACTTGATGGTGATTTTATTCTAGAAAATGGAAAGGTTTCTATTGTTAATCAAAATTCAGGAAATATTTGGTTGGATGCAGAAAAGTTAAATTTATCTGTAAAAAACTTTAGATTAGTCGATACTGATGTAAAAGCTGATGTTGATGAGTTTAATTTTTATGCTAAAAAGAATAATGAATCTTATCATGTAAAGAATTTCACAGGTAAAGCTCATTACTCTGAAAAGGAAATAAGAATTGGTAATCTTAAATTCTCAACCGATACTTCAAATCTTGATGGAGAATTAGTTTTAGGTTATGATAAACCTTCAGACATGTCAGATTTTGCGGATAAAGTAAAATGGGATGTAATTTTTAATAGAGGTTCTGTAATCAATTTTAAAGAAATTAGATATTTCACAGAATTATTTGATAAAAATTCATCTGTAGATGTTTTTGGAAAAGTAAAAGGAACATTAAATAATCTTGTTTTTACAGACTTTGAATTAAAAGGACAAGATAATTATATTGGAGCTAATCAACTTGATTTACATAATGTCTTAGATGGAGATTTATTACATTTTTCTACTAAAAATGCAAAAATAAATACATCTTATAGTAATGTAACAAAACTTTTGCCAACGTTTATTTCAAAAAAAATACCAGCTTTATTGAATCGTTTTGGTAATCTTAATTATAGAGGAGATTTATCGTTAAATTCTGATGAAATAATTGCTAAAGGATATGCAATATCAGGATTAGGTGATGCTGATATTAGTGCACAAATCAATAACTATAGACATATAGATGCATTATTATATAAGGGGACTTTAAATGCTAAAAATCTTAATTTACATCAATTAACAGAAGTTAAAGATTTAGGATATGTAAGTGGTAATTTTAAATTTAATGGACGAGGAATTGATATTAAGAATATCAAATTAGATTTGGATGGTAATCTTAATTATATAGATTTATTAGGGAAAAGATATACAAATATTACAGTTGATGGATTAGTGAAAAATTATCAATTTAATGGTTTATTTGATATTAAAGATCCTAATTTAAATGCGCAACTTAATGGTAGAATAAATTTTAGTGGGAAACCATACGAATTTGATTTTGTATCAGATGTTAGACAAATTAATTTAGATTTTTTAGGGATTACAAAAAATATGAATGCTATTGTTCGAGGGAATATTGATGGTAATTTTAAATTATCTTCTCTTAATGATCTAAGAGGTGATCTAGATGTTAAGAATTTATATTTTCGATCAAAAACAGATACAGTACAACTAGCTCAAGTAAAATTAAATTCAAAAATAGAAGGTAGTCATAAATCGATGACACTGGATGTTCCACATTATATGCAAGCAAATATTGATGGAAAATTTAATATAACAGAAGTTGTAGATGTTGTTAATAATTCTTTAGTTAATTTGATTCCATCTTTCAGACAAAAGAAAGTATCTAAAAATCAACAATTTTCTTTTGATATATTAGTTCAGAATAATTTATTGAAATATATAGATCCTTCCATTTTGATTGAACCAAATACTCATTTAAAAGGCTCTATAGATGGTAATCTAAATCAACTTGAAGCAAGTCTTAATACACCTGGTATTTCTTATGCTGGTATACAATTATTTCAATCAGATGTTAGTTTAAATACAATTGCCGAGTTACCAACTTTAAATGCAAAAGTTGATAGTTTAAAGGTCGGAGGTGTTAGTGTGAATGATATAAATATTGTATCTAATCCTAAAAATGACACAATGATTGTAAAAACAGATTTTAATATAGGAAAGAAAAAACCAATTCTTTTCGATTTAAATCTGTTTCATACAGTACAGAATAATAATGATTTAATTTTTGGATTTTCACCATCAACAATAAGAATTGATTCAACAACTTGGACTATTAATAATAAAAATGATTTAGACTCTGATCGAGTAATTTATAATAGAGTAAAAAAATCATTAAAGGTCGAAGACTTGTCATTAGAATATGATCAACAATCTTTTGAGTTAAGTGGAATATTTAATAGTAATACTGATTATAATTTTAATGCCGATTTTAAAGATTTAGATTTAGAAAAAGTTATACCTAAAACATTAGTTAATGATCTAAAAATTGCAGGGATTGTTAATGGTAAAGTTGATGTAGTAAGAACTAAAGAGAAATTAGAACCAACTTTAGAAGCAAAGATTGCTCATCTAGGTATAAATAATTTTGAGTTAGGTAATTTAACATTGAATGGAGGTTATGATGTTGCTGATAAAAAATTTAATTTTAGTACTAGTCTAGAAAAGAATCAGATACAGTCTCTTGTTGCTTATGGTAATTTTGAAAATAAACCAACTGGACCAGAATTAGATGTTCTTGCAAATTTAGATGAATTTCACGTAGATTTCTTAGAAGGATTTTTGAGTTCAGTTTTTTCTAATATGAGAGGAACGCTTTCTGGTGATATGAAAATTAACGGACCTGTAGATTTACCTAATCTTAGTGGGACTATGGTAGCAAAAGATTTAGGTTTAAAAGTAAATTTTTTAGGTGCAGATTATTTATTTGAAGGAGAAAATGAACTGAATGTATCAAAACAAGGGAAAAGCCCAGGTATTATAATGTTGAATGACGTAAGTTTTAAAGATACAGCTAGTAATACAAAGGGAAAAGTTGATGGAGCCATTCTTTTTAGGAATTTAAGTAAATGGGGTCTCAATTTACAATTCAGTACAGATAATTTAATGGTGATGAATACAACCATAAAAGATAATGAATTGTTCTATGGGAAAATATTTGCGAAAGGAGATGTATCAATGTTTGGTCCAGTTGAAGAATTAGAAATTTCTGGGGATGCCACAGTTGTTGGTAATTCTGAATTAACAATAAATACAGGTAGTACAACAGTAGAATCTGAGAACACATTAGTACGTTTTGTACCTGATCAACATATTGACGATGGAACAAAGAATAGTAATGTTAGAACACCAAAAGGAATGACAATTGATGTTAATATTAATGCTTATCCTAATTCTATTGTTAATTTGGTTTTTGATGCGGCAACAAATGATAAAGCTTCAGCAAGAGGTACAGCTGAGAACTTACGCTTTTTGATGAATAGATCTGGTCTTAGTTTAACAGGTGTATATAATATAGATAGAGGAACTTATGAATTTAGACAATTTCCATTATTACCAAAAGATTTTAGTGTAAAGAAAGGTTCTACAGTTCAGTTTTCTGGTAATCCATTAGATGCAACGATGAATATAACTGCAGAATATCAAAGATCAGTATCTAATGTTGGTGATTATTTAGGAGTTGGTCATACCCAAATTTATGATGCTATTTTATCTATAAATATTGCAGAGACATTAAAGAAACCAAAAATTGATTTTGGATTATCAATACCAAATGCAGGTTCAGATATTAATTCTCAATTACAATCTAAATTTAGAGCAAATACTGAAGAACAAATGCTTCAGTTCAGTTATATTCTACTTACAGGTAAATTTGGAGATTCTTCAGCAGTACAATCAGGAGTAACAAGTACAGCTGCAGATATAGGACTATCTACTATCGCTGGAATGCTGTCATCAATTGCAGGTAATTTAGATATTCAAATGGAATATGTAGGAGGAAGTGTAAATTCACAAACGAACGATAAAATTAGGACATCTGTGTCTTATCGTATAAATAACAGATTAAGTTTAAAAGGTTCTTATGGAATTGCTGTAACTAACAATAGAGATGCGCAGGAAAATTTTGATGGTAATTTCGATATTACATATGATATATCAAAATTGAATAATGGAGCTTTATTATTAAGAGCATTTACAAAACCTACAACATTTGGTCTTTTACCAGGGATGCAGAGTAACTTGAATCAAAGTTTTGGTGTAGGAATACAATACAATAAAAACTTTGATAATTTTAGAGAGTTTTTAGGTCTTAATGAGAAGAAAAGTAAAAAAGAAAAAACTTCTTTAGAAGATGGTAAACAAGAAAAAGTTGAATTGAAAGAAAATTCAACAGAAAGTATAAAAGAAGAAAAAATAAAAATAGATACTTTAAAACCTATAAATGATACAATAAAAGTCACTTATAGAAAACCTCAAGTAAACAATACAAGTAAACGCAGAGGTTTAGTAAGAGTAAAATAAAAAAGAGTTTATTGTTATAAAAAACAATAAACTCGCGCAAACAAACAAAAGTAATAAGTTCATTAATTTCTTATGAACTATTATTTAAACAAATCTATATTATTAAATAAAACATTAAAAAATATTTTGAAGATTGTTTGTTTTATTTATATTTTTGCTAAAAATTAAATCTTTTTTTTATTAAAATAATAATAATACACAAAAATTAAGAAAATGAATTACATAATTGATGATGTTGATAAGAAGATTTTGATGTATTTAATTGATAACACGAGAATGCCGTTTACAGAAATAGCAAAAAAAATGAATGTTTCTGCAGGTACAATCCATGTACGTGTTAAAAAATTAGAGGAGGCAGGAATCATCAAAGGAACTACACTGATTACAGATTACGATAAAATGGGGTATCAATTTGTAGCTTATGTAGGGTTGTTACTAACTAAAACAAATAAAACTCAAAAAGTAATTGATGAGTTATATAAAATCCCAAATGTAACAGTTGTTCATGTAGTATCAGGGAAATACAATATTTTCTGTAAAATTCGTGCAACAGATACAGCTGATGCAAAAGAAGTTATTTACAAAATAGATCAAATTGATGATGTATTAAGAACTGAATCTATGATTTCATTAGAAGAATCTTTTAATGATAAAAATAGATTAATGCATTCAATCTTTCATTAATAAATAAAACGTATAAACGGTAATTAAAATGACAGACGAAGAAAAATCACAATATTTTCAAGTCGCACTATGTTCTAGCTTAGTACTTTTTGGGTTTGACGGAGAAGAATTAAAAATCTTAGTTTATAAAAAATTAAATGATCCTTTTAAAGGTGGTTTAATTTTACCAGGAAAGTACATAGCTCCAACTGTAAGTAACGATCAGGCAATTCATGAGTTATTAACGGAAAGAATTGCATATGATGAACATCAAACCTATATAGAGCAATTAAAAGCATTTACTAAAGTTTTCCGTAATCCATTAGGACGTGTTGTCAATGTAGCTTATTATGCATTAGTAAAGTTAACTCCTGACTTAGAAGAAAAAGTAAAAGTTCATGGAGGTGAATGGTTTCCATATGATAGAGTTCCAGATTTAGCTTTTGATCATAATGAAATTATAAAATACGCTAAAGAAAGGGTTAAACGCCGTGTTAAACGCCGTCCTGTAGGTTTTAATCTTTTAGGAGAAGAATTTACAATTGCTCAACTTCAGAGTTTATATGAAAAAGCTCTAAATAGAGAATTAGATAAAAGAAATTTTAGAAAGAAAATATTTAATTCAAATTTAATCATAGAAACAGGAAATACTACGGATCCAAAACTACATCGTAAAGTATCTAAATTATATCGTTTTGATGAAGAGAAATATGAAAAATTAAGTTTAAAAGGATACGATTTTCTTTTTTAATAAATTATAGTTCAATGGGCACAGATCAAAAAAGTACAAATAAGGAAAGAGATGATTTATTTGATACAAATGTTTTAATGTCTGATAACACTAAAACAAAAGATTTACAGCATAAAGGAAATAAAAAATCATTTTTATTCAAATCAATGATTTTTATAATGTTCTTTTTAACTTTAAGTATAATTTATAGAGGATTTCAGTTGTACATAACAAATGATTATTTGTTTAGAGCAATGATGAATGATGATGCTCCTAAAATGCCTAAATGGTATCCGATAATGACAATTATATTTGGTGTGATTGCATTCTTAGGTATTTTTTTAGTTAATGCTTACAAAAAATTAGGGGTTTATATGATAATAATATCATTATTTGTTTCTGCTGCAATGCAACCAGAATTTATGGCCGATGGAACTTTATTTACAATGTTTACACTGTTTGTATTTATTGGTTATGGTCTAGCTATTATTTATCCTTACTGGAAAAAATTTAAATAAAAATTATTACTTAACTGATGTTGATTTTTAATTAATTATAATACGATTTAATTATTTGCAAATATTTATTAAATGTAATTTGGCATAGTTTGTGTTATTATAATGTTAAAATCGACAATTATGAAAAAAGTATTTTTATCATTAATCTTAGTTGCATTTGCAACAACATCATTTGCACAAGATATTAAAACCCCATCAACATCTGCGGATGTTGGTACTGAACCTATTAAAAAAGGAAATTGGATAGTAGGAGGTTCAATAGGATCTTTAGGTTATTCTTTTGAAGGTGAAAATTTTAATATTAATTTTAATCCACAAGCTGGATATTTTATTTCTGATGGAGTAGCAGTTGGTTTAAAAACTGGTGTTGGGTTTCAAACAGTAAAAGGTGGAAAAAACGTATGGAATTACGAAGTATCTCCATTTGCTCGTTATTATTTTCCTGAAGGAGCAAGCTCTACTGGACGTTTCTTTGGACAAGGATCAGTAGGTGTTTCAGGTACTGGAGCTACAGCAACATCTAAATCTCAAACGTCTTTTGCTTTTGGAATAAATGCTGGTTATGCACATTTCGTATCTCGTAGTGTTGCTTTAGAAGGATCATTAGGGTATAATTATTCTAAATCTAACTTAGCTAATTCTCAAGCTCAGAATGGATTAGGGTTAACAGTAGGTTTCCAAATCTATTTGTAATAGATAAATAAATAATTTTCTTTTTGATTTATTTTTACATTTAACTATAAAAAAATAGGGTATCATTATGATACCCTATTTTTTTGTAATACAATTAACTTTTTATTCTTTTTTAAATTAATTAATTAAAAATTATTTATTTTATTAGCTGATTAAAAATGGCTTTTTATATGTTTATGAGTGTATTATGATATATTGAATGATTTTTATCAATATTATTAATAATTAGTCTAAATAAATTTTGTGTTATCAAAATGTTAACTTAAGTTTGCCGACCTAATGATTATAAGATGAAGTGTTGGTCAATGAAGATGATGTTCTTACTGGGTACTTTTTGTTCTTTTATTTTTGTAACAGCTCAAGAAAATGAATATAAATTACATTTAAAAGTTATAGATCAAGATAGTATTACATTACAAAATGTAAATATATTGGTTGATAATCTTACTACAATTAATACAACAAATGAAGATGGTGTTGTATCTATATTTCTTAATGGAGGAGAACATAATTTACATATTTCCAATGAAAATTATCTATCAAGAGATATAAAGACTTTTATAAGTAGTTCTAAATTATTGATTGTTGTTTTACAGACAAATAATATTGCTTTACAAGAAGTCATTTTAACAGCTAGAGAAGACAAAGGGTTAACTACTAAGTCGATTATAAATAGAAAAGCTATGGAACATTTACAACCTTCTAGTTTTTCAGATTTAATGGAATTGTTACCTGGAGGATTAGCTAAAACGCCCAATTTAACATCTCTAAATCGACCTTTAATTAGAGAAACTTCAGGAGTTCCAGGTTATGCAACGTCATCTTTAGGAATACAATTCATGGTAGATGATAATATTCTGAATAGTAATTCAGATATGCAAAGATCTTTAAACCCAAGTCAAATGTCATACGCACCATCAAATTATAATAAAATATCTACAGGAGTTGATATGCGTACTATATCTACAAATGATATTGAGAATGTAGAAATAATTAGAGGGATTCCTTCTGCAGAATATGGAGATTTAACAACTGGTTTAATAAAAATTGAACGAAAATTAGGTAAAACGCCTTTACAAGCTCGTTTAAAAGTTGATGGATACAGTAAGCAATATTATATAGGTAAAGGTTTTAAAATTAAAGATAATTGGAATTTGAATACTTCTTTTGATTTTTTAGATGCGCAATCTAGTCCAAGTGATGATACTCAAAATTATCAACGAATTTCAGCTTCTATTCGTTCTGATGTCAAATTAAAATTATTTAATAAACCATTAAGGTGGAAAACAAATGTAGATTTTTCAAATAATTTAGATAATGTAAAATTAGATCCAGATAATTCATTTGCAGGAACAGATAAATATAAATCATATTCTAAGCGAATAAATGTAGCTAATAACTTTATATATAACTTATCTAAAAAATCATTTTTTAATGAAATTACTTTAAATACTTCTATTCAACAAGGTTTAGATAGAATAGAACAATCTCAATTTGTTCAATATTCTGGACCAACAACTTTATCAATAGCTAAAAAAGAAGGAGAAAATGTTGGTGTTTTTGCAAAAAGTAGTTTCATCTCAAATTATATGACTGATGGAAAACCATTAGATATTAATGCTAGATTTCGTACAAGTGGAAAAAGAAAATTGATAGGGATGATTCATTCTTATGAGTTTGGAGGTGATTGGAGATATAGTAAAAATAATGGTAGAGGAGATGTTTATGATATTCTTCAACCACCAAGTGCAACAATGACTACTCGACCTAGAGCTTTTAAAGATATTCCCGCGACACAAAGCTTAGCAGCTTTTATAGGAGATAGAATAGATTATAAGTTTAATAATCATTCAATTACTCTATATGCAGGTTTACGTGTAAGTAAGTTGTTAGGTGTAGATAAGTCATATAAAATAAGTGATCAAATTTTTACTGAACCACGTTTCAACCTTCAATATGGATTACCAAAATTTAAAGTTGATGGTAAGCCATTTCAAATAGATGTAACAATGGGATATGGACAATTTTATAAGCAACCTACAACTTATTACCTATATCCAAATGTACAATTTAGAGATTATGTACAGCTAAATTACTATTCTAATGATGAGCAATACCGTTATGTAAGCTATATGACTTATATTCAGCAACAGGCTAATAAGGAATTAACAGCAGCGAAAAATATAAAAAAAGAAATTCGATTAGATTTTACTTATAATGAACATAATTTATTTGTTTCGTATTATAATGAAGAAATAAAGAATGGTTTTCGTTCAGTAAATCAATATAATATTAATTCTTACAAAAAATATGATGCAACACAAGTTAATATTAATAATTGGACAGCAAATGGGCCAGATTTAACAAATGTTCCTTATACAATAGTACAAGAGCATTCTGCTTATGCTAAAACAGAAAACGGAAGTGTTACAAAAAAGCAAGGAATTGAATTTCAGTATAGAACACCTCGTTTTAAATCGATTAATACACGATTCACATTAAGTGGGGCTTGGTTTGAAACAAAATATTACAATTACATTCCTATCTATGAGAAACCTAGTGTTTCTGTTGGAGGAATTCCAGGGTCTTTCCCTTATGTTGGAATTTATGAAAATGATGATTCTTATAAAAATTCAAACTTGAACTATAATCTAATGATAGATACGTATATACCAAGTTTAGATTTAACTTTTTCAGCTTCTGTTCAAGGCTCAATATTTAATCATAATATAAGAGAAAAAATAATTGCTACACCAACTTCTTATATTGATTTACAAGGTCAAACACATATGTTTACTACTGCTGATGAAAGTGATCTTTATAAACAATGGTTGATAAGACCTGTGGGGACTTCAAATCCACTATCTAGAAAAGCTAGTTATACTGTAAATGTAAATTTGAAAGTAACAAAAAGTATTTATAAAGATTTACGAGCTTCAATGTTTGTTACTCGTTTATATAATTACGAAAATCCATACTACTACAATAATGTAAAAGTGGAATTACAAAATAAACCAACTCCATATTTTGGGATGGAATTAAATTACAATTTTTAATCATAAAAAAATAAAATTAGCAATATGAAAAAAAGAATTTTAGCTTTAGGATTTCTAACTTTCTCTACTTTTTTTACATTAGTTTCATGTACTAATAATGATGATTTTGGAACAGAAATTAATCAAAATAATACATTAACTATTTCTTTTAAAGGAGATAATATTAAAACATATAAGTTATTAGAAATAGAGGCTGTAGAATTAAATACGGGAGCAAAAACAATACAAACAGCTCAAGATGTCAATGCATATAGTTTATCACTTCCAACAGGATCATATAAGATTACAGTAAATGGAACAGTAATTACACTTGCAGATGAAGAAGTAATTATAGGAGGAACAACTTCTGTTGATATTACAAAAACTACTGAAAATATCTCTATTCCTTTATCTATTAAACAATTTAGTGAAGATTTTATTATAGAAGAAGTTTTCTATAGTCAAATTTTAACTCCAGAAGATAAAAAATACAATACTAGTAAATATTTTAAGATTACAAATAATACAGATAAGGTATTGTATGCAGACAAATTAATTATAGGTCAATCAGCATTTATATCTAATGATGATGATAAGATTCCAACACCTTACCATCCAGATCAAGCTTTTGCTGTAAAAGCAGTAATGGTCTTACCAGGAAGTGGAACAGATTATCCTGTGCAACCTGGAGATTTTATTGTTGTAGCAGACAATGCAATTGATCATAGAGTTAATGCTAGTACTGCATTTGATTTAAGTAAGGCTGATTTTGAATTTCCAAGTACAAACCCTAAGTTAGCAAGTGTAGATAATCCTGCAGTTCCTAATGCAAATGTTATTTTTACAACAGCTACTTATAATCTACTTATTATGCATAGTGCTGGAGTGGAATCTTATGTTATAGGTCGATTTCCAGAAAATGAAAATTCTCAAACTTTTTTAGAAAAATATAAATATAATTATCAATATTTAGATCAAGCTGGTAATATTAAGAAAGTAAGTGTCTATGAAATTCCTAATACATGGATTTTAGATGGTTTAAATAATGGAGCTAAAGGTAGTTTTTATCAATTGATATTGGGTTCTTCTATAGATACAGGCTGGACAGGTATAGGATCAGGTTATAATAGTTTAGATAGAATGGGTAAATCTGTTCGTCGTAAAATATTAGGTCAAACAGAAAATGGTAAAAATATTTATAAAGATACCAATAATTCTACGGTTGATTTCGAAAGAGATTCTGAGCCAAGTTTAAAAAATGGTATTGTTCATTAATAGAGAATTATAGATGTTGAAAACAATAAAAATCTTTCAATTAACTTTGATTTTATGTACATCTTGTATTACATTGGCACAAGATAGTCTATCACTTTTTCAAAATTTTAAAAATCAATATAATATTGAAAGGAGTTTTAAACAAAAATTCTATTATAATCCAGCAAATATGCTGGATTATAGTTTATCCTCTTTTTCTCAGTTAAATGTTTCCTCTTTTTCTCAAAAAGATAAAGTTTATAGACAACAAAAAGGTTCTGGAGAAAAAGGATTTGGTGTTTATACAAATTCATTTCAAAAATTAAATAATCAAAAAGTTTTGTGGGGAAGTGCTTCTTATGAAAATCTAAAAATAAACCATGTGAAATTGAATGAAAATTTAGATTATGATAGAGTTGCACCATATATCACTTCAGATTCTGTAGGAGGAAATATAGATATAGAACGTTATCAATTTTTGGGAGGATATGCACAAAAAATTGATCAATTTTCTTTAGGAGCTGAGGTTGGTTATAAAGCACAATTAGGTTCAAGATCTAGAGATCCAAGATTAGAAAATACTACTTCAGAGTTAAAAGCAAAAATTGGTTTAGGTTATAATTTTTATAAAGATATTTCCATAGATGCATTTGTAGAAGGAGAGAAATACCAACAGAATAGTACAATACGTTTTGCTAGTCAATTGGGACAACCAGCAGTTTATCAAATGACAGGATTAGGTATATATAATAATCTTTTTAGTAGTGGAGGAACTTCTTCTTTTAATTCAGTTAATGAAGAATATAGTTATAAAGTAGGAGGAAAGATAGCTAATAAGGGAGGAAAAGATTTTTATTTATTGGTTCAGTATGGAAAAGCGAATATGAAAAGAAGTTTTAAAGGAACTACCAATAGATTTTACTATTCAGCTGATTTAAATAATGATTTATTAAATATGCAAGCGGCTAAATTTTTTAAATTAAATAATCATAAAATTGGAGTACAAGCAGATTATTTTTCTCGTAATACGGAAGGTTTAGAATATGGATATACTAATAACAAAGGATTATTCCAACAAATTTATAAAAGATTATCTTATAAGAGAGATGAAGAAAATATGACTTTATCATTGTTTTATTCATTGGATAAAGAACATTTTAGATTATCCTTTGTACCTTACTTTAGTTATCAAGAAATAAAGGAACAACGTTTATTTCCTTACAGCGGACAAAAATTTGAATATAATGTTTTTGGAGCAAAGGTTAATTATTTACAGAAATTGACAAATAATCAAACAATTTCTTTTGAATCTTTTATTGATTATAAATCTGTTATTTCAGCTAAAAATTTATTAGCATCTGCAAATGCTTCTTCTATTAACGATTGGTTAATACAAGATTTTAATTATTTGTCAAGTGATATTACAACGATTGGAGCTAATTTACGTTATGATTTAAAACTGGATAAATTACCTACTTTTTTTATAAATGGTAGTTTTATTCAATCAAATATTCAATCAAAATATAATAATTATTCCTCAGTTTCATTAGGAATTACTTTTTAAATAAAATGAAAAATAAAATATTTTTTATCTCTTTTTTACTATCTATTTATTTTCTAGTTAGTTTTTCACCATCAGTCCGTAATGATTTATCATCAATCGAAGATCCTACGATTCAAGATATTATAAATAGCTATAAAAATAATATTAGTCTTTGGCCAAAACCAATGATAGATAAAGGAGTAGAATGGAAAGAGTTTGCATCGATAGAAAGAGATACAGCATATTTTACAACTCAAGATAAACCTAAAGTAATTTTAGGGAAAATGTTGTTTTTTGATCCAAAACTTTCAGGATCTAGTCAGATTTCTTGTAGCTCTTGTCATGATCCAGAAATGGGTTGGACTGATAGACGTAAAGTATCTCTAGGTAATAATCATTTAGAAGGAACTAGAAATACACAATCACTTTATAATATTGCTGAAAGAACATCTTTTTTTTGGGATGGTAGAGCAAAAACTTTAGAAGATCAGGCAGCTGGGCCATTATCTGCTTTACATGAAATGGATATGGATTTAAGTAAATTACCTGATAAATTGAGTCAATATAAAGGATATAAAAAGTTATTTAAAGATGCTTATGGAGATGAAAAAATAACAAATAAACGTATTGTAGAAGCTTTAGCTAATTTTCAAAAATCTATAAAAAGCCAACCAAGTCGTTTTGATAAATTTATTGATGGTGATTATACGAAATTAACTGATCAAGAAATTTATGGAATGCATTTATTTAGAACAAAGGCAAGATGTATGAATTGTCACAATGGAAAATATTTAACTGATGAGTCTTTTCATAACATAGGATTAACCTATTATAAACGAAAATTTGAAGATTTAGGTCGTTATGAAATTACTAAAGATCCAGATGATGTTGGTCGCTTTAAAACACCTTCTTTAAGAGATTTATTAAATACAAATCCATGGATGCACAATGGTTTTTTTGATGATTTGGATGGATTAATTAATTTATATAATAGTGGGATGCATATGATAGATCCAACTCCAGAAGAAAAAACAAATGATCCTTTATATCCTTATACAGATGCTCTTTTACAACCTTTGAATTTAACAAAAGAAGAAAAACTTGCATTAAAATCTTTTTTAGAATCAATGAGTGGATCAAAATATAAAATGGATCGTCCGAAATTCCCTATTGAATAGTATGATGAAATAATAATATATCTTAATTTTAAGATCATTTTAAATAAATTAATTATGCTTATTATAGATTCTCCTTCACATAATGCTTACTTTAATATAGCATTAGAAGAATTTTTACTTTATAAATATCCAACAGAAGATATATTCTTGCTATATGTAAATGCACCTTCAATAATAGTAGGTAAGTTTCAGAATACTTTAGCAGAAATAAATTTAGATTATGTAAGAGAAAAGGAAATAAAAGTTGTTCGACGAATGTCTGGGGGAGGATCTGTTTATCATGATTTGGGTAATTTAAATTTTTCTTTTCATACACTTTTAGAGGGAAATGACTTTATGGATTTTTCTCAGTTCACTGCTCCAGTACTAAAACTTTTAAATGATAGAAATGTTCCTGCAAAATTAGAGGGAAGAAATGATTTATTAATAGAAGGTAAAAAGTTTAGTGGAAATGCAAAATTAGCTAAAAATGGTAAGATGATTCAACATGGAACCATTTTGTTTAATTCAGACATGTCTATTTTAGATGAGGTATTGAAAATAAATCCATTAAAATATATAGATAAAGCAATTAAGTCTAATCGATCTAGAGTTACAAATTTAATTGATTATTTACCTTCTGATATGAGTACAGAGGATTTGAAAAAAATATTGATAGATGAAATTGTTAAAGCTAATACAAATAGTGTACTTTATGAATTAAGTATTGATGATTTGAATGGAGTAGAGTATTTAATTAGAAATAAATATGAAACATGGGATTGGAATTTTGGATCTTCGCCTAATTATAATTATAAAAATGCAAAAAAAATTCCTGCAGGTTTTATAGAAATTCATTTAAATGTAGAGAAAGGAATAATACAAGAAGCCAAAATTTTTGGTGATTTTTTTGCTTCAGAACCGATAGAAAATTTTGAAAAAAAATTAATAGGACATAAACATAATCAAAATGAACTTCAAGAAATTTTAAAGCAGCTAGATTTAACAAAATACTTTGGAAAAGTTACATCTCAAGAGATTTTAGAAGTTCTTATATAAGAAAAAAGCTATCCAAATTTGGATAGCTTTTTTTTATATTTAAAATTTGTTATTCAACAATTATTTTACTTGATTGTTTATTTGTTTTTACAATATAAATACCTTTTGGTAAACGATTTAATTTGATTTTAGAAGAAGAATTTACTTTTTCTATCGTTTGTACTAATTATCCATTTAAATTATAGATGTAAATTGTTTCAGTTTGTTTTAACCCTTTAATATAAAACTCATAGTTTTTAATTGGGTTTGGATAAATAGAAATTTTATCTACATTATTTTTATTAATATCATCTGTAGCTAGATTTTCAGGATAGCATGTCCAAGAAAGGTTATCTAATCTAACACGATTTGTAGTACTATCATTCACTAATTCAATAATCGAGTTATCTTCTATATTAATATTATCTATTTGAATAGTTTGTGGTGTTGCTGAATAAGCAATTTTTCCAACTTCTTCACCATTAATATTTAATGTAAAAGTACCATCTGTACCAGTAAATAATAAAGCTGTTCTAACACTCAATGATCCAATTCCTCCCGAAATAGTAGACGAAGTAAGAGAACCGTTTCTAATTGTAATAGCTCTATTATCATCAGTTTGGTCTGTTCTTGCGGCTGTAGCTGTCCAAGTTATATTTCTATTTGTCCATACTCTTTCTGTGTATGCAGAATTTGAAGTTGGTATTTTTTCAAAATCTTCAGTTCCACAGCTTCCGCCTTCAGATGGTTCAGTATCATCTGTTGATTTCTCTTTTGTTTTTATGTTTATACTTTCACTTTTTATAGATGAGTTACCAGCTCTATCTTTAGCTATAATATAAACAGAATAATCTGTAGATGGTTGTAGATCAGTTATTGTAGAGTTATTTGAAGAAGATGTAGAATTGTAAATTCCGTCTAAATATATATCATATCTTGTAACAGCAATGTTATCTGTAGAAGCTGTCCAAGAAATAGATATACTTGTAGAAGTAGAATCACTTACCATTAAATTTGTAGGAGAACTAGGCGCAATAGAGTCTTGCTCAATTGGATTTCCTCCTTTTATAGTTTCAGGCCATGTGTTTTCAGCATCAGGACCTCCCCAAATTAGTGTAGCTAAATAAGGATTATCTATAAAAGGATTTCTATTTCCTTGTGTTTCTGCAACTACATTATTTCTATTTATCTCAAAATCAGAGACAGGATCTTCAACATTCCATTTCAAAAGTATATCAGAAAAATCTTCAGAATAAGTATTTGGAACAAATGCAATATTTAAAGGTTTACATTGATCTTGATATCTTACATACATATACATTAATATTCTAGCAATATCTCCTTTCCATTCATCTCCAGGATACCAACCACCACGGCTAGTTTTGTATGCTGTAACTCCCGTTCCATCATCAAATTTAAGATTACCTCTATCACTGTTTAAAGCAATATTAGCTGGGCGTAGATGATGACCATCAGATCCAGGCCCTTAAGTCCCTAAATTACCTGTACCTAATGATTTAGCATAAACATGTTCTCTATTCCAATTGGATGTGGGAAAAGATGTAATACTTCTTTGATGTTTTCCAGAACTTTCAGAACCATAAATAACTAACATTTTACTTGAATTTTGAGGATCTACATCACTTTTTGGTAATAAATCTCTTAAATCATCGTAACTAATTTGTTTTTTATGTGTTTCAGTAATTAGCTTTGTTAATTCTGCTTTTAAATCATTTTGATTTTTTTCAAAATTAATACCTGAATAGTATGCTGGTGCTGTCTGTGCATAAACTACGAGGCTTAGTAAAGTAACTAAAAAAGTAAATTTTAATCTCATGTGTTGTTTGTTATTTAATAATTATTGCTTTTATATTGTTTTCAATTAATAGATTAATAGGATAATTGATAATGTCTATGTGAACATTATCAGATAATTCTAAATATATACTATTATTATAATTGTAGAGTTCACAATATATATCAGAATTTATAATAGGGGATTGAACTAAATATTTTGTTGAGTCTGGAAAATTTTGTTCTATAAAATTTATTTCAGAATTAGAGAAATCAAGTATATTAGTAAAAAGACCAGGATGTTTGTTTCCTTGACCAACAAATAAGCGATTTTCATTTCTATCTATTCCTATTACATACAGAGGATTTAATTTTCCTCCAATATTAATACCTTTTCTCTGTCCTAATTTATATTCATTAATATTATAGTGTTCTCCGACAATAAATCCATCGAATAAAGAATATTGTCTTTTATTTATTTTATATAATATTTCTTGTTCTTTATTTTTAAAAGAAATATTATCATCGCTGTAAATTGAAGAATTAGCTGGTATTTCTACAATTTGTCCTTTTTTTGACATGATTTTTTACTAGTGAATGATTATATTAAATCACGCAGCAAAGCTACTGTTTTAGCTTAATTTGTATATTAAATAAACATTAAATGTAGGATAAATATATTCTTTTATATTTTCTAAACATAGAAGCAAAACCTTTGATGTATCTTTGCATTTCAAAAAAAATAGAATTGGAATTAAAAGAACATTTAAGGCGTAATATAAAATTAGCCTTTCCAGTAATGATTACTCAAATGGGACAAATTTCTGTCAACATTGTAGATAATATTATGGTAGGTGGTTTAGGTGGGAAATATGATAATGTAAAAGATGAAATTTTAGGAAAAACATCCTTAGCAGCTGCATCTTTAGGTAATTCATTGTTTTTTGCAGTATTAGTATTTGCTTTTGGTTTTAGTTTTGCACTATCTCCATTAGTTGCTGCGGAAGATTCTAAAGGAAACAAGAAAATGGCTGCAAGTTATTTTTCTCATAGTTTTATTTTGAATGTTACTTTATCTATATGTTTATTTCTATTAATTACATTTTTAAAACCATTAATGTATCATCTTGGTCAACCAGCTGATGTTGTAGAAAAATGTATTCCTTATCTAACAATCATGACATTCTCAATGATTCCTTTAATGATATTTCAAACTTTTCGTCAACTGTCAGAAGGTTTATCACTTACTATTCCTGTAACTATAGCTACTATATTGAGTAATATAGTAAATATTACACTTAATTATGGTTGGGTTTATGGTAATTGGGGATTTCCTCGTTTAGAGGTAACTGGTGCTGCATGGGGAACTTTTGTAGCAAGATTTGTTATGATGATTTTTCTTTTAATAGTTCTATTAAATTTTAATAAAACAAAATCAGTGTTAAATGAAGTTAGTTTTAAACTATCCAATTTTAAAAAAGATATATTTAGAAAAATTGCAGGTATAGGTATTCCTACTGCCCTTACATCATTTTTTGAGATGAGTGCATTCTCGCTGGCAGCATTTGTTTGTGGTTACACATTTACAAATACCCTTGCAGATCAAGAGTTGGCAAAAGTTAATTTAGCAGCTCATCAAATTGCGATTAATTTGGCTTCTACAACTTTTATGATGTGTACTGGACTAGGTGTTGCCGCTACTGTTCGTATAGGAAATCAATTAGGTCTAAAAGATTATAAAACATTACGAGAAGCAGGTTGGTCATGTATCGTAATGGTTTTATCATTTATGATTTTGTGTGGTATATTATTTATAGTTTTTAGATACCAATTACCAACAATATATTTAGATAATAAAGATGTTATAAATCTTTCAGCTCAATTATTAATTATAGCTTCTCTTTTTCAAATGTCTGATGGAATTCAATTAGTTATTCTTGGAGCTTTAAGAGGAATGATGGATGTTAAAATACCATCTCTTTTAACATTTATTTCTTATTGGTTAATAGCAATTCCTATTGGTGTTGTTTTAGCCATTGGTTTTGAAATGAGAGCATTTGGAATGTGGATTGGATTAGGTATTGGACTTACAGCATCAGCTATATTTTTAATGATTCGTTATAATCATCAAACTAAAAAATTAATTAGAGATAATCCTAATACAACAATTATATTAGAAGATAAATTAAAAAACATATAAAAATGGATTTACCAAAATTTTTAGTAGCAGATAACTCTACTATGCCAGATAAGATTTTTATTTTGCATACAGAATATCCTCGTTTTTTACTTGATGTAGAAAATGACGATATAGAGTGGTTTGAAGATATTTCTGAAGAAGAAGATAACGAAGAATTTAGTTCAGAAATAGCTAATTTAATCGAAGAAGCCTTAGATTTTTATGATCAAGAAATGGCTTCTTTAGATGAAGAATAATTATCAAAAGTATTTTTAGTGTTCTTTTTACACTAAAAATACTTTTTCTCTTTTATTTTGTTATATTTTTTACTAATTTGCAGTAAGTAAAAAATATTTCAAAGCCATGGAAATAAGTAGATTATTTGATTTTGTTCAAAATCAATTAGAGAAAAACCCACGAAAAGATTCTTTAGTGTCTAAAGTTCAAGGAAAGTGGGTCAAAACTTCAACCCAAGAATACATCTCTAAAGCAAATGCTTTTAGTAGAGGATTATTACAATTAGGAATAAAACCTCAAGATAAAATAGCTATAGTAACTTCTACAAATAGGACAGAATGGAATATATGTGATATAGGAATGCAGCAAGTAGGTGCTATTAGTGTTCCATTATATCCGACTTTATCTGAGGATTCTTTTGAGTTTATTCTTAATAACTCAGAAGCAAAATTAATTATTGTTTCTGATAAAAATTTATATGATACTATTTTCAATATAAAACATAAAGTTTCATCTCTAACAGGTATTTATAGTTTTGATGATATAGAAGGTGTTCCAAATTATGAAGAGATTATAAACCTTGGAGAAGATATATCTTTACAATACGAGGTTGATAGCCTTAAGAATTTAATAAAAACAACCGATGTTGTTACTTTAATTTATACATCAGGAACAACAGGAAAGCCTAAAGGAGTTGTGTTAACTCATGAAAATATTGTTTCAGATGTATTAATGTGTAAAGATAGAATTCCAATTTTTCCAGAAAATCCTATTGCACTTAGTTTTCTACCTATTAATCATGTTTTTGAACGTATGTTAATTTACTTATATCATTATTTAAATATTGGTATTTGGTATGCAGAGAGTATTGATAAATTGGGAGATAATATGAAAGAGGTAAAGCCTCATATTATGACTGTTGTACCTAGATTAGTAGAAAAAGTTTATGATAAAATTTATTTAACTGGATCTACAGCTGGTGGAATAAAAACAAAAATATTTATGTGGGCTCTTAGTTTAGTAGAAGATTATGAACCATATAAAAATAATGGGTTATTATTCTCTATAAAACATTCAATTGCAAAAAAATTGGTTTTTAGTAAATGGAAAGAAGGTGTAGGAGGGAATCTAGTTTGTATGATTTCTGGTTCAGCGCCTTTAGCAACTAGATTAAATCATATTTTTTGGGGAGCTGGAATACCAATTTTAGAAGGTTATGGATTAACAGAAACTTCTCCTGTGATTTCTGTTAATTGCATGAAGAAAGAAGGATTTGGAATAGGAACTGTTGGTGCTCCTTTAATTGGTGTTGATGTTAAAATTGCTGAAGATGGAGAAATATTAGTGAAAGGTCCAAATGTAACCAAAGGTTACTATAATGATCCTGAAAAAACAGCTGAGGCTTTTACAGCTGATGGTTATTTTATGACCGGTGATATAGGAGTTATTGAAAAAGGATTGTTAAAAATTACAGATCGAAAAAAAGAGATGTTTAAAACATCAGGGGGGAAATATATTGCTCCTCAAATCATAGAAAATATATTTAAACAGTCACGCTTTATTGAACAAATAATGGTTGTTGGAGAAGGAGAAAAAATGCCTTGTGTTATTATTCAACCTAATTTTCAAGTTCTTAAAAATTATTTAGAAATAAAAAATATCTCTCTTCCTTCCTCTAATTTTGAATTAATTAAAATTCCTCAAATTTTGGATGTGATTGACAGAGAGATTATTAAAATGAATAAAGAATTAGGGAATTGGGAAAAAATAAAAAAATTTGAATTAACTCCCGAAGAATGGACAATTGATGATGGATTATTAACTCCAACACTCAAGTTAAAACGTAAAAATGTAATGACCAAATATAAATATTTATATGATAAAATGTATGGTAAATAGTATTTTCCGTAGATAAGCAAGTTGTATTGATTATTAATCATTTATTTTATAAGTTGACATTTTTGTCAACTTTTTTTTATTTCTATTTGTCAAATTCAAAATATTTAATAATTTTGTTCAACAAAAATGTCAAACATTATTGTTGAATATAAATATATGAAGGATCAAACAGAAGAATTAATAAAAAATACAGCAAAAAAGATGTTTTTTGGAGAAGGTAAGTTTAATGCTACAACTCAAGAAATAGCTGATGAAGCACAAGTTAATCGTACATTGATTAATTATTATTTTAGATCTAGAAATAATCTTTTTGAAATTGTTTTTGAAGAAGCAATGAAACAACAACATGAGAAATCAGATTCTATTCTATATTCAAATGTTAGTTTTAAAGAAAAGATTAGTAATTATATAGATTATACACTTGGGGTAGCTATGGAATACCCATATTTAGAGATTTATCTTGTAACGCAAATCAATCAAGGTTGTATATATAAAGATAATGACCAGATGGATGATATCATATCTTTTATTGATAAAGAATTAAAGAAAGAGGTCGAAAATGGTACAATGAAACCAATTTCTCCTTTTCAATTTATTCTCAATCTAGTTTCTTTAGTTTCATTTCCAGCTTCAATGAGACCTATTTTTCAAGAATCATTTAAATTAAATGATCAACAATATAATACTATTCTTTCTGAACGTAAAGAAGTTATCATAAATACACTTTTTAAATAATAAACTGATGAAGAGATACAAGATTTTACTCTCTATAGTATTGTTAGGATTTTCTTACTTTTCGCAAGCACAAGAAATTGTTGCTTTAAAAGAAGCTATAAATTTCGCTTTACAAAATAAAGCTGATGCAAAAAGAGCTGATTTAGCAATAAAGAAAGCTGAATATAAAATTGATGAAGCAAGATCAGGAGCTTTACCTCAAGTAAATGCAAATACTGGGTTGCAATATAATCCAATTATACAAGAAACTGCTCTAACAATGCAAGGCCAAACCATTGTTATAAAAATGGGCCAGCCCTGGAATTCAAATTTAGGAGTTACTGTGAATCAAACATTATTTGATCAACGTGTTTTTACAGGTCTTAAAGCGGCTAAATCTACTAGAGAGTTTTACCAAATAAATGCAGATTTGACTGATGAGCAAATTATAGAAAGAGTTGCTAATGCTTATTATCAAGTTTTTGTTCAAGAAGAAAAACTAAAAACAATAGAAATAAGCTATTCAAATACATCAAAAGTTAGGGATGTTATTAAAAGTTTGGTAGAAAATGGACTTGCAAAGCAGATTGATTTAGATAGAATTTTAGTTCAATTAAATAATATTTCATCTACTAAACAACAATTATTGAATGCTGTAGATATAAATAAAAATGCTTTAAAATTTTACATGGGATATCCAATTAATCAACCAATTAATTTAGCTGATAATAAAATTGAACCTAATCTTGTTTTATTGGAAGATCATGTAAATGTAGAAAATAGAACAGAATTTAAAGTATTATCTAAGCAAAAGGAATTATTAGATTTTGCAAAAGAGGCTGAAAAAGCAAATCTTTATCCTACAGTAGGATTATCTGGGAATTATGGAGTACAAGGTTTTGGAGAAAATTTTATAACTGCAAAAAATTATACATGGTCAGATTTAGCATCAGTTGGATTTAATGTAAAAATTCCAATTTTCACAGGAGGTTTGGTGCGATCAAAAATAAATCAAGCAGAAATTGATTTATTAGATATACAAGAGCAAATAACTGATACCAAATTGAGTCTTGATTTAGAATATCAAAATGCTAAAGCACAAATAGAGAACGCTTTGAAAACAGTTGATATTCAGCAAGAAAATGTATCTATGGCACAAAAAGTTTTAAATAATACACAAAATAACTATCAACAAGGATTAGCAAATTTAACAGAAGTTCTTGATGCAGAAAACGCATTGACAGATTCTCGAAATAATTATTCTAATGCTTTATTAGAATATAAAATAGCTGAGGTTGCCTTAATTAAAGCCAAAGGAGATTTAAAAACATTAACACAATAATAGATTCTATAAAATATAAAAATGAAATCTGTAAAAACTTTACTTTATATATTAATTGCAGCAGGTTTAATAGCTGGTGCAGTTATCATCATCCAAAAAAATAAAGCAAAACAAGAGGAAGAAGTAGCTATTGTTAATCAATCTAATGATGAGGTTGTAGTAAAAACAATGAGAGCAAAATATGAAAGTTTAAACTCTGATTACTTAGCAAATGGAACATTTGCTCCATCTCAGGAATTAAGTTTCACTTCAGAAATATCTGGTCAAATCGTTCGTGTTTTGGTTAGAGAAGGTGATTATGTTCGTGTAGGACAAACTGTAGCTACAATTAAAAAAGATGCGATAGAAGTTGATATGTCTCAAGCACAAAATAACCTTCAGAATGCAATTATTGATAATCAACGTTATGAGAATGCTTTTAAAACAGGAGGAGTAACAAAACAACAATTAGATAATTCTAGATTACAATTAAAAAATGCTCGTGCTGCTGTAGAAGCACAGGGAATTCGTGTACGCGATACAAATGTAAAAGCAACAATTTCTGGAATTATAAATAAAAAATATATCGAACCAGGATCTGTTGTTGGTCCAGGAACACAAATGTTTGATATTGTAAATGTCTCAAAATTAAAATTAAAAGTAACAGTTACCGAAAGTGAAGTTGTTAATTTGAAAGTAGGGCAAATAATAAAAGTTTTAGCGAGTGTTTTTCCTGATAAAGAATTTGTAGGTAGAATATCTTTTATTGCACCAAAAGCTGACGAGTCTTTAAATTTTCCTTTAGAAATAGAAGTTGCTAATGATTCAGGTTTAAAAGCTGGAATGTATGGAACAGCTGTTTTTTCTACAAAAGATGATGTGAATGCAGGAAAAAATATGTTGATTATTTCTGCGGATGCATTTGTTAATGGAATTAGTTCTGGTCAAGTTTTCGTAGTAGAAAATAATTTAGTAAAATTAACTAAAGTTGTTGTTGGTAAAACAATTGGAACTAAAGTTGAAATTCTTAGTGGATTAAAAGATGGAACTGAAATTGTTACAAGTGGACAAATCAATTTGAAAGATGGTGCTAAAATAAAAGTTGTAAAGTAAGATTGATTCAATATGAAATTAGCAGAAATATCAATTAAACGTCCATCGATGATTATCGTGTTATTTACGATATTGATTTTAGGAGGATTGTTTAGTTATACGCAAATGGGATATGAATTAATCCCAAAATTCGAAACAAATGTTGTAACAATTTCAACAGTATATCCTGGAGCTTCTCCAAACGAAGTTGAAAATTCTGTTACCAAAAAGATTGAAGATGCTGTTGCAGCATTGGAAAATGTAAAAAAAGTTGAATCAAAATCATATGAAAGTTTATCTGTTGTATCTGTTACTTTAAATGCCGGAGCAGATGCAGATTTAGCTTTAAATGATGCTCAACGTAAAATAAATGCAATCGAGAAAGATTTACCAGATGATGTAGATCCGCCTTCGTTGACGAAATTCTCGTTAAGTGATTTACCTATTATTACAGCTGGTGTTACTTCTGATAAATTAACAGATAAGGCATTGTATGATTTATTAGATAAAAAAATAGAACCCGTTTTATCTCGTGTAAATGGTGTAGCACAAGTAAATTTGATTGGTGGTCAAGAAAGAGAAATTCAGGTTAGTATAGATCCTTTAAAATTGAAAGGTTATGGCTTATCTGTTCCTCAAGTTCAGCAAGCTATTCTAAGTTCAAATTTAGATTTCCCAACAGGAAGTGTAAAAACAAGAGAGAAATCTACAATTATTCGTTTATCAGGTAAATATAAGTCGATAGAAGAATTAAACAATTTAGTGATTTCTTCAAATAATGGAATACAAGTTCGTTTATCAGATATCGCTTTTGTGGAAGATTCACAAAAAGAAATAGAAAAAATAGCACGTGTTAATCAAAGTTCAGCAATTGTTGTACAAATAGTAAAACAGTCTGATGCAAATGCTGTTGCAGTTTCTGAATTAATGCGAACAACAATAAAAAAAGTAGAAGAAGATTACAAAACAGAGGGATTAAAAATTCAAATAGTTAATGATACTTCAGATTTTACTTTGGCTGCTGCTGATCACGTAATTTTTGATTTGGTTCTAGCTGTTGTTTTAGTTGCTGTAGTAATGTTATTGTTTTTGCACAGTATTCGTAATGCGTTTATTGTAATGGTATCTATTCCAGCATCATTAATAGCTACATTTATTGGGATGTATTTAATGGGATATACTCTAAACTTAATGTCGCTTCTTGGTTTGTCGTTAGTTGTTGGTATTCTAGTGGATGATGCAATTGTAGTTTTAGAAAATATTTATCGCCACATGGAGATGGGAAAATCTAAAATTAGAGCATCTTTTGATGGAGCTTCTGAAATTGGATTTACTGTTACCGCGATCACTCTAGTTATTGTTGTTGTATTTTTACCAATTGCAATGAGTACTGGTTTGGTAGCAGATGTTATTGCACAGTTCTGTGTTACAGTTGTTATAGCAACATTATTATCTCTTTTATCATCATTTACAATTGTTCCTTGGTTGTCTTCTCGTTTTGGAAAATTAGAACATATAACAGGGAAGAATTTGTTTGAGAAATTTATTCTTTGGTTCGAGAAGCAATTAACAAAATTCACTCATTTTATTTCAAATTTGTTAGAATGGTGTCTGAAAACTACAGCTCGTAGAGTAGGAGTTTTCATAGGAGTTTTTGTTATATTAATTCTTACAGTAGGTATACTAATGAGAGGAAATTACATTGGAGGAGAGTTTTTCCCTAAAACTGATAAAGGAGAATTTTTAGTTCAAATGGAATTACCAAAAGATGCAACGATAGAAGAAGCTAATTTTGTTTCTCAAAAAGCAGAAAAATTTCTTCGAGGTAAAAAAGAAGTTGTAGATATGATCACAACTGTTGGTCAAAGTTCTGAAGGTTTTGGAGCTTCTCAAGCAACTGCTTATAAATCAGAAATTGATGTGATTTTAGTTGATAAAACAAAACGTACAGATAACTCATTTATTTATGCTGCTAAAATAAAACAAGAGCTACAAAAAGAATTAGTTGGAGTTAAAGTAAAAACTGTTCCAGTTGGTTTAATTGGTGCAGAACAAGCTCCTGTAGCTTTAGTAGTCACAGGACCAAATTTAGAAAGTGCAATGAAATTTGCTGAATTAGCAAAAACAGAGTTAGAGCAAATAAAGGGGGCATCAGAAGTTAAATTAACGTCAGAAGCAGGTAATCCAGAAATTAATGTTCAAGTTGACCGCGATAAAATGGCTTCACTAGGACTTAATTTACAAACTGTTGGTGTAACTATGCAAACAGCATTTTCTGGAAATACAGATGGTAAATACCGTGCTGGTGATTATGAATATGATATTAATATTCAATACAATAATTTTAGTCGATCAAATATAGATGATGTTCGTAGTTTAATTTTTGTAAATGATAAAGGACAACAAATAAGATTGGATCAATTTGCATCAGTCACACAAAGTTCAGGACCAAGTTTCTTGGAACGTAGAGATAAAACACCTTCTGTAACGGTACAATCACAGGCAGTTGGTCGTACATCAGGAGATATTGTAAAAGAATTTAAAAAACGATTAATTAAAATTGATAGCAAAAAAACAACAGGTGTTTCTTATGTTTGGGGAGGAGACGAAGAAAACCAATCAGAAGGTTTCGGTACATTAGGTTATGCTTTATTAGCAGCTATCATTTTAGTTTATTTAGTAATGGTAGCTTTGTATGATTCATTTGCATATCCTTTTGTGGTTCTGTTCTCAATCCCATTATCGTTGATTGGAGTATTCTTAACGTTAGCATTAACAAATAATTCATTAAATGTTTTTACAATTTTAGGGATGATCATGTTGATAGGTTTAGTATGTAAAAATGCCATTTTATTGGTTGATTTTACAAACCATAGAAAAGCAGCTGGAGAAAGTACTCATGATGCATTAGTACAAGCCAATCATGCTCGTCTTCGTCCAATTCTTATGACAACCATAGCCATGGTATTTGGTATGATTCCTATTGCTATAGCAAAAGGAGCTGGAGCAGAGATGAATAATGGTTTAGCATGGGTAATTATAGGAGGTTTGGTTTCTTCCCTATTTCTTACGTTAATTATTGTACCTGTTGTATATTCACTTTTTGATAGTACAATTAATAGATTATCAAAAGGAGAAAAAGTAGATTATGAGGCAGAAATGATTGCTGATTATGAAGAGCGTCAAATAAAAGAAGAATGGGAACAATAATTTCCCCCATCTAAATCCTAATAATCAATCCGAAGTTTAATTTTATTATTCTTCGGATTTTTTTTATTTAAGTGATTATATTATTGTAAAAAGTTTTTTTATTATAAAAAAATAAGTATTATTTTATAGCCAGAATATGCTGTATAATTGATGAGTATTGATTTTGTTGGAATAATTATTGTTGCAAAAACATAATATTGTTTATTAATTTATAAGACAAATCAATGAAAAGAAATTTAATTTTTTTTATTTTGATTAGTTTTTATTCTATTTATTTGAATGCACAAATAGGAATAAATACAACTAATCCAAATGCAAAAGCTCTACTACATGTATCTGAGCAAAATAATTCTTCAGATGCTATTCAAAGTAAAGGAATAATTATTCCTAGATTAACTGAATCTCAAAGAAATGAAATTTCTCCAGGCGATACAGAAAATAGTTTAATGGTTTTTAACACAGATGAAGGGTGTTATAATTATTGGAATAGCACAGATAAAGAATGGAAAAGTTTATGTGGACAGTTAGGTAAGGCAACTTTTACAATAGAGTGTACATCTTTGGTTGCAAAAGGGAAGTATATAACTAAATCTGAAATGACGACTTCTAATTTTATTCAGATGAAAGTTACAGTTACTAAACCAGGAACCTATATTTTAACTGCTAAAACAAATAATAATAATGGGTATACTTTTCAAGCTGAAGGAACTTTTTTAGAAGCAGGAACTTTTACTGTTAATTTATCTGCAACAGGAACTCCAATAACAGCTACAACATCTGGAGCTACAGGAGATCAGGTTTTAATTTATAATTATGGAGAATTAATTTGTGATACTTTAAGAATAGTAGTTGAAGATTCAACGATTATTCCTGATTTTAGTATAAGTTGTTCAAGTATTATAGTAAATGGAACTTATACGGTAAATGAATCATTAACTGCAGCTAATACTTTAGTTATGAATGTAACTTCTCCAACTACTGCAAAAGGAGCAGCGTATTCTATTTCAACATCTACTGTAAATGGTTATTCTTTTAATGCTTCAGGAACTTTAACAGGAGGTAGTCAACAAATTACATTAATAGGTACAGGAAAACCAATAGTTAATGGATCTGATGAATTTACATTAACAACTAATAGTTCATCTGGGACAGCAAGTTGTTCTTTTACAGTAAAAACAGCAGCAAGAAAAATGAAAATAGTAGGTTTGGCTAATGCAGATGACTCATACAATATTGCTAGATCTGGTAATTTATTAAATCAAGTAATGCTTAATGCAAATTATTTTTCAAATAATCAATCAGCAGTCTATCCAGTAAATGGTTTTGAGTTTTTACAGCTAACAAGTCTTAGTACTACTGATCAAACTTCTTTTAGTAATTTCAATCCAGATATTGTTTTGGTACAATATAATTATTTCGTAACGTCATCTGCTGAAATACAATTTTTAGCTAATTATGTTGCCAATGGAGGAGTGCTTATTTACTGTTCTGATGGAGATGGGGCTACTACTGTAAGAAATTTAGCAGCTAGAGATCTTGCAAGATCTGTTTTTAGTGAGAATTTAATGGATGTTACAGATTCTGATACTAATAATTTAATGACTATTCAGGATACTGAAACATTAATTACTAATGGTCCTTTTTTAAATTTAGTAGGTAAATCAATGGGACGAGATGCTGGTAATAATTTTAGATTTACAATAAATGGATTTCCATTTGATAAAGCAACTATAATTGCTTATGGAGATGATTCAAATAATAGTATTAGAGCTTTTGTTAGTAAATCAAAAGGTTTTGCTTTTTTTGGAGATGGAGCTCCATTTGCAGCTAATCAAGGAACAGATCCATATAATTGGCCTGCTAAATTTAGAACAACTGGTGGTGTTACAGTTGCAGTACCTAATACATATAGTAGTGTAACAAGTTATAATTCTCATTTATTTCTTAATTTGATGGCTTGGGGTATTAATTATGCTCAAAAAAATAGGCCTTAAATAAGATTATATAATAACATTAAAAATAAAAGGATTTTGAATTTTTCAAAATCCTTTTATTTTTAATAAATTATTTATATTTCAACTTAAGGAAGGGTTTTTCAAAATACCTATATGATATAGAAGATAATATAATTGTAATTAAAAAAACCGAAAAATAGGATAACAATATCATAGTAATAGGACTTAGAAATGATACTTTTATTAGTAATAAGCCTATGATTTGAAATACAATTGCATGATACATATATATTCCATATGAAATTTCACCGAGATAAATTATATATTTATTATTGAGTAATTTATATGATTTTAGTGTAAGAATATATATTCCACAAGAAAATATAATCATACATAAAAAATGATAAAAGAAATCATTTAAATTTTCTATAAAGATATTAGTAGTTAATAATAATATGAAAAAAAATAATATAAAAAATTTTATAATAAAATTAATTTTTATTTTGATGAATAATGAAATATATGATAAAATACCTCCTGCAGTAAAATAAAAAAATAAAAGTCGAAATTTTCTTAAAATTTCAAGATTATCAATGTGATAAATAAACAAGTATATAAAAGAAAATGCAATCAAAAATTTTATAATATTTTCTTTTTTTAAAAAAATAAATAAAGGAGCAATAATTAAGTAAAATTGTTCTTCAATAGCAATAGACCAAAGAACTTCTATTATTCCACCAGGATTATAAGTAGAAAGTATATTAGCAAAAAATGTAAATCCAAGAAAAATTCCAATTATTGGGTTATATTCTTCATCAATAGAATAACCAAATAATTGGATTATAAAATTGTAATAAATTAACCCAAAAATTAAAACTATATAATACAATGGAGCTATTCTTAATATTCTATTTCTATAGAATTTTCTTAAGTCTATGGTGTTAGAATTATTTTTTTCTTTCAAGAGATTTCTAATAATTAAAAAACCGCTCAACGTAAAAAAAACATAAACCGCTTCTGTTCCTTTATAAAAAATATCTAATTTATCATAATATGGTAATCCTCTATTTTTCAAAAATTCAGAAAAGTGAAAAATAATAACTAGACTTGCTAAAATAAATCTTAACCCTGTGATATTTGGTAATTTTTTCATTTTTATTAGTGAATTACAAAAATATATAAAAAAGTCCGTAGTATAATATTAATCATAACTACAGACTTTGGTTGTAAAATACTAAACTAAACTATTATTTTATATATTTTTTGGAAAGGGATCATTAAAAGCTATATTATGATCAAACATATATTTTTCTTCTTCTTTTAATAGACAACTTTCTAAATCATTCAAGATTAATTTTCGATTTAAATCTTGTCCAATAAAAACCATTTCATTTTGTCTATCTCCCCAATTTTTATCCCATTTATCTTCAATATAATCTTGATTTTCATTAAAAGATGCATACATAATTCTTTCATTCATAGACATACTACACCACCAAATACCACTTTTTTCTAAACGGAAAGAACCTCCTGCTTGAGAAAAATTAAGAGCATCTTCTGGTCTCGAAGCTAACCAAAATAAACCTTTAGCTCGTATAACACCAGACGGATATTTTTGATTGATATAGTTCCAAAAACGTTCTGGATGAAAAGGTTTTTTACTTCTAAACACCAAAGAACTAATTCCATATTCTTCAGTTTCAGGAGTATGCTTTTCTTGTTGTAATTCTTTTTGCCAGCCAGCTGAATTTTGAACTGTTTCAAAATCGAATAAACCTGTATTTAATATTTCTTTAGGATCAATAATTCCAAATTCAGATGAAATAAATTTAGCATCTGGGTTTAATTTTTTTATTGTTGCTTTTAAAAAATTTACAGTCTCTTTATCAACAAGATCAGTTTTATTAAGAATAATTACATTTGCAAATTCAATTTGATCAGTTAATAAATTAACAATTGTTCTATTATCTTGGTCGATATCTGTAAGTTCTCTGTCTATCAGTAATTCATTAGAGCAGAAATCTTTAAAGAAATGGAGGCAATCTACTACAGTAACCATTGTGTCTATATAGCTAAATTTAGCTAAATCAATACCACTTTCTTCATCAACATAAGAAAAAGTTTGTGCAATTGGTAGTGGTTCTGCTATTCCAGTACCTTCAATTAATAGATAATCAAATTTATTTTCTTTTGCCAATCGTTCTACTTCGATTAACAAATCATCTCTTAATGTACAACAAATACAACCATTACTCATCTCAACTAGTTTTTCTTCAGTTCTAGAAAGTGTATTTTCATTTCTGATTAGTTTTGCATCAATATTAATTTCACTCATGTCATTTACTATCACTGCAACTTTCATATTCTGTTTATTATGAAGGATATGATTTAGTAATGTAGTTTTTCCTACTCCAAGAAAACCACTTAAAACAGTAACAGGAATTTTTTTATGCATTTTATTATGATCTATTTATGATAATAAATTATTTCTTATCGTAACTTTATTGCACAAAAGTATATATATAATTTTATTATTGCAACTTTGTTGCTTTTAAATATGAAACAAAAACGAAATACACAAGCTAAAACAGAGATAATCAATTTAATAGATTCTTCAGAAAAGGCATTGTCTCATTCTGATATTCAAATTAAATTAGATGGTTTATGTAATAGAGTTACTATTTATAGAGTACTTGATAGATTAGAAGAGGAAGGATTGATTCATAAATTTGTTAATGTTGATGGTGTAATTAATTTTGCGAAATGCAAAAATTGTTCAACTAAGCATATACATGACCATCTTCATTTTAATTGTGAAGTATGTAATTCTGTAACTTGTATAGAGCAAGTTATTCCAAAAATGAATTTACCTAAAAATTATATTGTTCATCAATATAATTATGTCTTAAGTGGAATTTGTGATAAGTGTTCAACGAAATAATTTTTTAATTTTTTTTGAAAACTTAAATTTTATTTTTAAGTTTTTATAACTTGGTAAAAAAAAAAAATGTTTGATAAATTAACTCTACGTAAAGCTACACAAGATCATGCGGATAGAATTTGGGAAATTCTTCAGCAAGCAATTTTAAAAAGAAAGGAAGAAGGAAGTACTCAATGGCAAGAAGGATATCCTAACCCTAATGTTATAAATGATGATATTACGAAAGGTATAGGATATGTTGTATTTCATTCAGAAAACAATTCAATAATAGGTTATGTTGTTATAATGGATGATATAGAACCTACTTATAATGAGTTGTCTGGAGGTAAATGGCTAACAGATGGGAAATATGTTGTTGTCCATCGTCTTGCTACTGCACAAGATGTAAAAATAAAAGGATTAGGAACTTGGGTAATGCAACAAGTAGAAAATGTAGCATTATCAAAAAACATAACAAGTATAAAAGTTGATACTAATTTTGATAATGATGGTATGTTAAGAGTTTTTGAAAAATTAAATTATGTTTATTGTGGTGAAGTGTTTTTTAGAGGAGGTAGTAGAAGAGCTTTTGAAAAATTATTAGTATAATTTTTATATACATAATTTATGATCAGATTATTTAATAAATTATTTTTTACGATTTCATTAATAGTATTATCAAGTTGTTTTAATTCAAATACAATTTCAAATACAAAAACAGTAAATAATTACGAGATAAATGATTTATCTGGCAAATGGATTATAAAAAATAGTAATGATTACATAATTTTTGAAGACACTACAAAAAAAATTGTTTTAAAAACATCTTGTGGAATAATTACTGGTGATTTTACAAAAATTAATCAAGCTTTAATTTTTAATCATTTAATTGATTATTCATCTGACTGTAAAGTTCCTCAAGATATAAAAGATAGATTAAATGGAATTGCTTATTATAAAGTAAACTCTTCTAAAGATCTAACTTTGTATGATGAAAATCATAACGAAAAGTTAACTTTACTTTATAACAAGTAAAACATTGCTTAAATTTTATTATGCAAAGCATAATTTTTATAGATTTGTCTAAATTTTTAACATTGAAGAAAATTTTAAGTTATCCGTTAACCATAATTTTTTATATATTTTTTGGATTAACATTGTTGATTATGCATGTTGTACAAGTTTTGTGCAATATGATAGGTGGATATAGTGCACACCATAAAAGTGTGAAATTATTGAATAAGCTTTTAGTTGATTGTACGAGAATATTAGGAACAACTTATACATATTCTGGACATGAAAATTTAATAAAAAATGTTCCATTAATATTTGTGAGCAATCATCAAAGTATGTATGATATATCTCCAATAGAATATGATTTATCAGATTATCATCCAAAATTTATTTCTAAAATTGAATTAGGGAAAGGATTTCCAAGTATATCGTATAATCTTAGAAACGGGGGATCAGCATTAATTGATAGAAAGAATGGGAAACAAGCAATAGAAGAAATAAAAAAACTAGCGTTATATATCCAAAAGAATAATTATTCTGCTGTTATATTTCCTGAAGGTACTCGTAGTAAAGATGGAACACCAAAAGCTTTTAAAGAAAATGGATTGAAAGTCTTAACTAAATATGCTAAAGATGCCTATATAATTCCTGTAACATTAAATAATACTTGGAAATTAAACAGATATGGAATTTTTCCAATGAATGTTGGTACAAAAATTACCATTCAATATCATAAACCTCTAAAAGTAAGTGAATATAAATTTCAAGAAATTTTAGAGCTTACTGAAAAAGTAGTAACAGAAAGTATAACCACATAAAATAATAATATGTCAATAAAAAATGTTCGACTGGAAGTGATGCAATTTATCGAAAAAGATATAGATACTTACATGGATAAATTCCTTGTTCCAGCTGATAAAATTTGGCAACCTACAGATTTTTTACCTAATTCTCAGAGTGATTCTTTTTTTGATGAAATAAAAGAATTAAGAGAATTGTCAAAAGATTTACCCGATGATTTTTGGATTACTTTAATAGGTGATACAATAACAGAAGAAGCTTTACCAACTTATGAATCTTGGTTGATGCAAATGGAAGGTGTTGTAGATGAATCTGGAGAGTACATAGAAAATGGATGGTCTAAATGGATTCGTCATTGGACTGGGGAAGAAAATCGTCATGGAGATGTATTAAATAAATTTTTATATCTATCAGGAAGAATTAATATGAGAGAAGTTGAGGTTACTACACAACATCTTATTAATGACGGATTTGATATTGGTACAGCTCATGATCCTTATAAAAATTTTGTTTATACAAGTTTTCAAGAATTAGCTACTTATATTTCTCATAATAATGTTTCTGCTATTGCTAAAAAATATGGAGCAAAGAAACTTTCACGTATGTGTAAAATTATTGCTGGAGATGAAATGAGACATCATTTGGCTTATTCTGAATTTGTTCGCCGTATTTTTGAAGTTGATCCTTCTGAAATGATGTTAGCTGTTCAACATATGTTTAAGTTAAAAATTGTAATGCCAGCACATTTTTTACGTGAATCTGGAGAAGCTAGAGGAACTTTATTTGATGCTTTTTCTGATGCAGCTCAGCGTATAGGTGTTTATACAGCTTTTGATTATATTGAAATAATGAGAAAACTTATTGAAATATGGAAGTTAGATAAAGTAACTGGATTAAATGCTGAAGCTGAAAAAGCTAGAGATTATATCATGAAATTCCCAGAAAGAATGGAAAGAATATCACAACGTATTGTTATTCCAGAAATTGGCCCAGATTTTAAATGGTTGATACCATCAACAGCAAAATAATAAATGTAATTTATCATAAAAAAGAGGTGTATCGTATGCGATATACCTCTTTTTATTTACTAACTTTACTATGTTAAACGATTAATTAAAAAATAAAATTTATGGACGATTTTATAGCTGCACGAAGTCAGATGGCAATGTCCTTAGCCTTTCACATTATTTTTTCTTGTGTAGGAATGGTAATGCCATTCATGATGGCTATAGCTCATTATAAATATTTAACAACAAAAAAAGAAATTTACAAGGGATTGACCAAAGCTTGGAGTAAAGGTGTAGCTATTCTTTTTGCAACAGGTGCTGTTTCTGGAACTATGTTATCTTTTGAGTTAGGATTGTTGTTTCCTAAATTTATGGAACATGCAGGACCAATATTTGGAATGCCTTTCTCCTTAGAAGGAACTGCTTTTTTTATAGAAGCAATTGCTTTAGGTTTTTTTCTTTATGGATGGGACAAATTTAATAAATGGTTTCATTGGTTTTGTGGGGTTATCGTAGGGATTAGTGGTTTAGCCTCTGGTATTCTAGTTGTTGCTGCAAATGCGTGGATGAATTCACCTTCAGGGTTTGATTTTATAAATGGAGAATACCTAAATATTGATCCAGTAAAAGCAATGTTTAATGCAGCTTGGTTTTCTCAAGGATTACACATGACTATTGCAGCTTTTTGTGCTACTGGTTTTGCTGTTTCTGGATTACATGCTTTTTTAATTTTAAGAGGGAAAAATGTAAATTTTCATAAAGAAGCTTTTAAAATAAGTTCAGTTTTAGCTATAGTTGCAGCATTAATATCACCTATGAGTGGAGATATTTCAGCTAAAGATGTAGCAAAGAGACAACCTATAAAATTAGCAGCAATGGAAGCTCATTTTAAAACTGAAAAAAATGCCGAATTTGTTTTAGGAGGAATTGTAAATGAGAAAGAACAAAAAGTTGATTATGCAATAAAAGTTCCTGGATTATTAAGTTTCTTAGTTCATTCAGATTTTCATACAGAAGTAAAAGGATTAGATGCTTTTCCAAAAGATGAATGGCCTCCTGTACCTATTGTTCATTATGCTTTTCAAACAATGATTACTTTTGGTATGCTGATGATGGGAATTGCTGCAATTTATTTAATTGCTCATTTTTTCAAAAAGGAATGGCTTACTCAATCATGGTTTTATAAATTGTTTATGATAGCAACTCCATTTGGATATATTGCTTTGGAAGCAGGTTGGACTGTTACAGAAGTAGGTAGGCAACCTTGGATTATTTATGGAATTTTAAGAACAATGGATTCTATAACACCAATGCCTGGAATTCAGTATTCATTCTACATTTTTACGTTTGTATTTATAACATTATCAATTATTTTAGTTTTTTTAATGAATAGACAAATACAAATGGTTGCCAAATTATATGATCCAGAAGATCCTAATTATAAATCAGAAAAACATTAGATTATGATTTACGTAGTAATAGCCTTTTTATGGGTTTCAATCTGTTTATATTTAATTTTTGGAGGAGCAGATTTTGGAGCAGGAATAGTTGAATTATTTTCTAGTAAAAAATATAAAAGTAGAACCAAAACAATTATGTATAATTCGATAGGTCCTATTTGGGAAGCGAATCATATGTGGTTAATTATTGCTATTGTTGTGCTATTTGTAGGTTTTCCTGTAATATATGCTGATGTTTCTAACTATTTACATATACCATTAGTTATTATGTTATTAGGAATTATAGCTAGAGGAACATCTTTTACATTTAGAAATTATGATGTAATTAACGATAAGTGGCATAATCTATATGATGTTATTTTTACTTATTCTAGTATAGTAACTCCTTTCTTTTTAGGAATAATTGCTGGTGCTATTGTATCTGGAAGTATAGATAATAATGCAATAGGTTTTCAAGATGCATATATATTTTCTTGGTTAACATGGTTTAATTTATCAGTCGGATTATTTACAACAACTATTTGTGCTTTTTTAGCATCTGCTTATTCAATACAAACTGTAAACGAAGAAGAAGATAGAGTAAAATTAAGAAGAAGAGCAAAAATTTATACAGTTGCTATTTTTGCTGCAGGTGCAATTGTGTTTGGAGTGTCCTTATGGAAAGGAATTCCGCTTTTTGATTGGATTACAGATCAAATTTATGGATATATAGCAGTGACATTAGCAACATTATCAATTGTATTGTTGTTAGTTTCACTTAATCAGAAAAAAGATAATTATATAAAAGTATATGCGGCATTAATTGTTGTAATGATTTTATTTGCTGCCTCATATTCTCATTATCCAAACTTATTGTATTTTTCTGATGGTTCAACATTATCATTAATTGATAATAATGGAGGGCAAGGAGCTATTAATATGTTGGCTTGGGCATTATTACTTGGTTCAATATTTATTTTACCATTTTTCTTTTATTTGATATATTCATTTAATCAGAAACAAAAAATATAAATATAAAAAAATCGAGCAATTGCTCGATTTTTTTATGAATTAAATTTAGATTGCCATTCAACGATTTCACTTTCGTTTAATAAACAAGCATTTAATTCTTCTGTTATTTTTTCTTTGTCTAATCCTTCACCAATAAAAACAAGTTCAATTGTTCTATCTCCCCATTCTTTAGACCATTTAGAGTCAATTTCTTTTTGATTAAATTGGTAAGCTGCAAATTGTATTCTTTCGTCATAAGACATAGAACACCACCAAGCTCCAGCAGGATCAATGCGAATACTTCCACCAGCTTGACTTAAATATATTGCATCATTCGGTCGATTTGCTAACCAAAACAAACCTTTAGATCTGTAAATACTTGCAGGAAAGTTATCATTTAGATACGTTAAAAAACGCTCTGCATTAAAAGGTATTTGTCGACGATAAACAAAAGAAGTCATACCATATTTTTCTTCTAAATGATCATGATGTTCATGTGTACAATGTTCTCCACATTCATGGTCATGATGATGATGATGTTCCTCTTTTTCTTGCTCTTCCAATAATTTTACCCAAACATCCATATCTTGAATTTTTTCAAAATCGAATAAGTTTGTATTTAAAATTTCGTTCAAATCAATATGTGAAAAACTAGCTGGAATTAGTTTTGCATTTGGATTTAATTTTTTTACGAATCCTTCTATTTTTAATAATGTTTCTTCATCAACTAAATCCATTTTATTAAGAATAATCACATTAGAGAATTCTATCTGATCGATTAATAAATTTACAATAGGACGATTATCTTCTTTATTTTCAGTAAATCCTCTATCAAAAACATCTTCATCTGTACCTAAATTTTTGAAGAAATTAAATGCGTCAACAACAGTAACTAAAGTGTCTAAACGAGAAACTTTAGGTAAATCTATTTTTCCATCAGGTGATACAAAATCAAGTGATTGAGCAATAGGTCCTGGATCAGAAATACCAGAACTTTCAATAACTAAATAGTCATATTTTCCAGTTTTTGCTAATTTTTCAATTTCAACAATTAAATCTTCTCTTAGTTCGCAACAAACACAACCATTACTTAGTTCAACTAATTTTTCATCTGTTTGAATTAAATTATTATCACGAGCAACCATTTGAGCATCGATGTTTACAGCACCCATATCATTAACGATAACTGCTATTTTTAATCCTTTTTTGTTGTGTAATATATGATTGAGAAGTGTTGTTTTTCCGCTTCCAAGAAATCCAGAAAGTACCGTAACAGGTAATCTATTTTCCATAATTTTTTTTTAGTGAATTGATACAAATTTACGACTTTATAATGCATCTATATATTGCTCTATGATTTATTTTATTTATAATTATCTGTTAATAATTCAATAATATTAAACAAGTGTTTAAAATTGTTTTATTTTTGTTCAAAATCAATCAGAAATGTTTACAAACGCTGTTATTATTTTAATAATTGTTTTTAGTATACTTGAAATTTACCTTTATTTCAATTTTAAAAAATTCATAAAAAGCAAATTAATTTTATTTAGCAATATATTTATTTGGATTACTGTATTAGCTAACTTTGGATATAATTTAATCTTTTTTGATCGTTCAGTTGGTCAAACTCAAACAACGATGTTAGCAACTGGCTTGTTTTTATTATTTGGTCTTCCTCGTTTATTTTTAGTAATCATCTATTTCTTTCAAGATGTTGTTCGTGGTTTAGGATGGATTGTAAATCGAATCATAAATAATAAAAATAAGCAAACTGATAGTTATCTTCCATCTCGAAGAAAATTTATTATGATTTCTGGTTTATCTATTGCTGCAATTCCTTTTTTCAGTTTATTGTATGGAATGATTCAAGGGAAATATAATTTTAAAGTTATCAGAAAAAAATTGGCTTATGATCGTTTACCAAAATCATTTAATGGATTTAAAATCCTCCAAATTTCTGATATACATTCCGGAAGTTTAGATAATAGAGAGAAAATTGAATATGCAATTGATCTTATTAATCAACAAGATTTTGATATATTTCTATTTACAGGTGATATTGTTAATAATTTTCATTGGGAAATGGATAAATGGATAGAAGTTTTTTCTAAGATAAAACAAGCTCCTTATGGTAATTATGCTGTACTTGGTAATCATGATTATGGAGAATATACTGATTGGAAATCAGAAGAAGATAAACAAGAAAATTTTGAAAAAATAAAAGCAATCTTCCCAAAAATAGGAATGGAATTATTGTTAAATGAAAATAGATTTATTCATAAAAATGGAGAAAAAATCGCTTTAGTAGGCGTACAAAATTGGGGAACACGCTTTAAAAAATTAGGAGATTTAAAAGTTGCTTCTGAAGGAGTTAATTTTTCGGATTTTAAAGTTTTGATGTCTCATGATCCATCGCATTGGAATGAAATAGTAAAATCTGATCCTAAACATTATGATTTAACATTATCTGGACATACACACGGAATGCAATTTGGAATAGAAGTTCCAAAAATTGGATTAAAATGGAGCCCCGCTGAATATATATATCCTCAATGGGCAGGATTTTATAATTACCAAGGAAAAATAATTAATGTGAATAGAGGTTTCGGTTATCATTTTTTTCCTGGTAGAGTAGGAGTTTGGCCAGAAATAACTATGATAGAATTACAAACTAGTTAATTTTAAAATATATAATAAAATAAACATAAAGAAGTTTCAAAAGATTTATAAATCTTTTGAAACTTCTTTATGTTTTACAGCCCAATTTTCTAATTGTCTCCAAATAGGAATTAAATCTTTTGCAATTTCAGTTAATTCATAATCTACTTTAGGAGGAACTTCAGCATATACAGTTCTCGTGATTAATCCTTCTTTTTCTAATTCTCTTAATTGTAATGTTAACATTCTTTCTGTAATACCATCAATTAAGTTTCTCAGTTCACTGTAACGAAGTTTTCCATGTTCTAATTTACCAAGAATTAGAATTTTCCATCTTCCACCAATTTTACATACAGCATAAGCTAAATCACATTCTAAAACATATTTTTCATTCTGCATATTAGTAGAATTTTCTTTTCTCTTTCCCATAGTTTATAAATTTATATGCATAAGTATAGATTTTGTAAAAATACTAATTGATAAATTATTTATTTAAATCAAATTTTTATTTATTTCAATATAACTGAAAATAGGGATTGTTTTGTTGTTCTATTCTAGTTAATATTGATCAAACTCTAAAAAATGAAAACAATAATACTTAGTATCATTTTTATGTTGAATTCAGTTATGGCTTGTACACAAGAGAAAAATGATAACTTATCTACTATAAATTTAAACTTGAAAGAAATAACGATCGTTCCTTTTTTAACAAAGCAAAATGAATTTATATATGTAGATAAAATAAGTTTTAAACCAGTTATTAATCAACATTTTCAAACTGCAACAACATTTACACCAACAGGTTTTGCAGTTGTAAGCAATGAAAAAAATGAATATGCTGTCGTTAATGAAACAGGTGAAATAATAATGAATTATTCTCCTTATGGAATTGATTTGAATGTTATAAATGGTCTTACTTTTTATAAAAAAAATTTAGAGTATGAAAAGAAAATGCCTTTTTATAAATGGGATTGGAATATTATGGGCAGCGGTATAAAAAAAGAACAAACTTATCATAAAACTGAAATTGGAATTTTAGAAAGTAAACAAATTTTACTTGATAAAGATATTCCGTATTTAGAAGATAATTTTTATCTCAATTTTATTGCATTAGATGAAAATCATATCTTTTGGAATGAAACTCTTTATCAAATAAAAAATAAAAAATTATATAAAATAGAGACTAACATTGCTGAGTTATTAGAAAATAAAAAGTATTTAAAAAATACTAATAATAGTTTTTCAATTTATGAATTAAATAAGAAAAAACCTATTCTAAATGGATTAATCGGTGTAGATAAAATGTTAATTTTATTTAATAAAGATAATATTGTATTGAATGATATAAATAAAGAACGTTTTGCTCCAGAAGTTCCTAAAATTTTACTTGATAGTAAAAATAATGTTTACCCTTTTCCTCAATATGATAAAGTTTTTCCTCAAAAAATTAAAAAAGCAACAACTGCTCAAATTGATTTTTTAAGAAAAACGACTTTAATATATTCAATCAATAATTCGCCTTATTTTTTATTAGGAATTTTCAATTATGACCATAATGTTTGGGCATATGATTGGCTTTATGTTGATGTTGAAGGTAATATGTTAGATGCATTAGAAAGTACATATAATTTCAAAGTTTTAGATCAGGTTGGAAATTTAGTTTGGCCAGATCGAAAAATGATTTTTCCTGATGAGTTGAATACAGAAAAATGGAAATTTGGGAAAATAAATTCTTATGAAGGAATGCATAACTTATATATAATTCCAATCGAAAATAAAGAAGAAATTCGCACCAAAGGTTTATGGAATAGCCAAACTAAAGCTTGGGAAATAAAACCTGAATATTATAATATATCAGTGTTAGATACAGAACAAGGGATTTATGCTTTACAAAAAGAAGAAAAGGGTTTGTTTATGCTTTATGATAATAAATCCAAAAAAATGGTTTCATTAAAAAAATATTATGCTGTTAATTCAAATGGATTGGTCAGTGTAAAGCAAAATGATGATGAAACTATTTATTATTACATTGATATTTATTCAGGAAAGGAATACAAAGAAGATTAAATAATGGAAATAGATTTAAAAAATATTAATGATAAAATTAAACAAAAAATAGAACAGCATTATTCTAATAAATTTGTTTATGCTATACCATATTGGACAATGATAAGTGCTTTACCAGATATTTTTATAACGCTTACAATTCATGGAAAAAATGGAATTAATTTAATTAAACAAAAGTTAGATTTTGAAGTAGATTTTAATAGCAAAGAATCATTGGAATATTATGTGAATTTTTTACAGCATAAAATGGATATACAAGAAAAAATTATAGGATATATTTTTTTTTATAAAATGAATGCAATAGCTGTAAAAGATGTAAATTATACTTTACATTTAACAGATTTTCAAGAAAAAGAATTACAAAAATTTAATCAAAATCAAGTAGAAGATTATGGTATGCTAATTACTGATTGTGATTTGAATGTACTAGATTCAACAAATGAATTAAATGAATTTTAGAAAATATAATTGATTTAAATGATGATAAATGAATTTTAAAAATATATTAGTTTTTATTTTAAGTATAATTAGTCTTTTAGTAAATGCTCAAATAGAAACTGGAGTGTACTTTGCTAATGATAAGAAGTATAACGAAATTATTGAAGATTTAGGAAATCCTTTAGATGGAAATCCTCTAATGATTGTTAAAACATTTGTACCAAATAATGGAAGTTATATTTGGTATTTAAATGAAGGTAAGGCTAAAAATAAAGCATTTTTAAATGATAATCCAAAAGATTTGTATGCAGGTATTTACATTGAAGATCATGGAGGGATAATACCAATAATAACATTTAGAGATTTTGCAAAAGGGTTAGCTCAGCCAAAATATTTATTGAATTATTGTGAAGTTGATGACGTTGATAAGGATGGATTTCCTGAATTTTATCTTACTTATTTTGAGGAATCTGATGGTTTAGATGCAAAACCATTAAAAGTTATTATTTATACAAAAACAGATAATAAAAATTTTTTGAAATCAAAAATTACAGCTTGGATTCCATTTCAATCCGAAGATGAATATTATGAAGAGAAAGATTATAATTTTAATTTAATCTCTCAAAAGATTCAGCACAAAGCCAAGAAAATTTTAAAAGAAGCAAGAAATAATATAGATTAAAAATTTTAATTATTTTCTTTTAAAAAACTCCATTATCAGGGATATTTTCTATTCATACTTTTAAGTACCTTTCATCTTAATAAAATTATTAATGATTAAAAGAATGAAAAATACTGCGATCATAACAATTTTATGCATGTTATTTGGATGTACATCACATGAAAAATCATTGCATATTACAGTAATCGACGGCAAGCCTAAAAGAATAATTAAGGAAAAACAACATTACAATACATACAATGAAAATATAGAGCGTTTAATTCCTTCAATAGAGATAATAAGTAAAAATAAAAATAATTTAAAATTAAGTATTCAAGGAAATATTTCATCTACTGGATTAAGCATAAACAAAGTTAGAAGAATACATTTTGAAGAAAGTAAGTTAGAACAAGAAACTATTACTTTGAAATATATTGTTGAAATACAAAGAATATCTGGAAAGGAAAATGCTTCTGTACGAGGTTATAATTATGAACAACAGATGATTTATAAAATTCCGAAAGGTACGAAGTATATAAAATTGGAACTTTATGAAGATTATATTGGGAATCGTTTTAAGGAAAATTCGAAACTTGTATTTGAAGATGTAAAATTTATTGTACTAGACTATTTCCATTAATAAGCGAGTGCGATCATACGGTGATTCCCAAAACCTTCTGATTTTCGTTTCCAAATTATTATCCTTAATTACAGATTCATCATAAGAATCTTCAGGAAATAAATTTACAGTATTTGATTGAACTGAAATTGAAAAACGAATCATTTGATCACTGAAATATCCATCTTCTTTTAAATCACGCAAGACATCCAAAAACAATAAATCTAGTGCTCTAAAATCAATTTCCGTTTTAATATTTATCAAAGTTTCATTAAGAGGAATAGCTTGTTTATAACACATTTTTTCAGGAGTCCACAATTCATCATAATCGATCGTTTCTTCTTTGATTTTCAATTTAAATGTATGAAAACTTCCAGCATATAAATTATATAGATTACGCATGCTATCTTTTGAGATGACTATACCATATATGTTATCTTTATTGTTCGAAACGGTTAACTTTAATTGATTAAAACTCTTTATAAAATAATTTTTCAAAGTAGTTTTATGATCTTGAAGACTTTCATAAACAGAATTAACTTGTTGAATGATTTCAAACTTATTAGAATCTAAAGCCTCTACAGCTTGAAGTAACATTTCAGAAAAAGTCATTTTCAGATCAATCAAATTATCATCTTCTATTAAGAATAATTGCTGATTTTGAATATGTGCAACAATTAAATTTTCATTGTATGCATCACCTACTGCAATATAATCATCAAACCCCAATTCCCAAATCATTTCATTTTGTTCTACAAAATCATCTTCCTCATTAAAAATTGCACCAAACAAATTATCATTAAATCCAAAAATGTTAAGATAGGATATAAAAAAGTCAGGTATATTTTTTTCTAATTTCTCATTTAACACTCTAATTTCTTCTAAATTAAGTCCTTTTTCTTTTTCGAATCTATTGATTTGTACTAATTGATCGATTATCTTCTGTATGACTTTCATTTTATTGATTTTTTCTTTTCAAATTAAAGCTTTTAAAGCTTAAAAAGCCCTCCCTATAATCAGTGATTTTACTCTGATTGTTAAAGATATAAGATTAATGATCTTTTTTAAAAATTGATCATATTCATCTTATGTTATTCTATTACTAAAGCTTATTTTTCATAAAAACCACTGATAACCGCTATTTTTTAGTTTTACTTTATTTACTAATATTGCTAAACTGACAAGTAGAATGTAACGTCATGAAAATTTCTGATCAACAAATCGAATTTATAAATGCTCATTTTCATGAAGGAATTTCAGGAGCTGAGTTAGAGAAGTCAAAATTCCAAGAATTAAACACTTCTGAAGAATTACATTATCTTTCAACATATTGGAATTGGGACAATGGAATAAAAGATTGGCATTAAGTGTTATAATATTTTTATAGTTGATAATTAAAATAAGAGAAAAAAACATGAAACAAATTCTTGTACTTTCATATTTGAGTGTTATTACACTCTTGATATCCAGCTGTAAAGATCCTGAAAGGAAGAATATGGACTTCCCAAATTATCTAAAAAACACCAGTTGGATTATTAATAATGGTGAATTAATATTTCCAGATGTAGAGAAAAACTATTCCTTATCTCAACGAATAGACACTGCAATTATTTCCAATTTCCATGCAATAGATTTTCTAGATGAAGAAAAATTTAAAAGTTACGATAGTTGGGAATGTGGTAATGATTGTTTCACAAAAGTTCACGGAAGATATTCTTTTATAGGATTGAACCAATTAAGGTTAGAAGTTGATAGTATCACTAAATCAGGAATTTGTCAAACTCCTACACAAACTTTTAATTCTTTAAAAATTTTGATTTTTAATATTTCGAAAGAAAAACAGCAATTAATGTTAATAAAACAATAATAATGAAATATTTAATAAAAATTTTCTTTGAATACGAAGATGTGTTTCGGCATCAGACTTGCTATTTCTTTTTTTTGATAATGAAATAAAGAAACAGGTTGTTGAGTTGGAGTATACTTATATATTATAAAAAATAGAAATGACAAAGAAGATTATAGTAATAGCTTTATTGATTTTTAGTGGGTTACATCTTGTAGCGCAAGAAAAGGGAAAAAATGAAAAGTGGGACGAAATGAAACAGATAAATCCAAATTTAAAAGAAACTGATCAAATATGGATTTTCGATAATCCTCAAAAAAAATATCAATTAGAACTAAAAGATAATAAACCGTACAATGGCTACGAAATAAGTAAGGAAAAATTATTGGGAGAGTTTAAGTTTGTAAATTATTATAAAAATGGAGAATTAGTCGCTAAATATTCTATAGATTATTTAGCAAAAGACCAATACAAATCGCCTTACGAGTATACTATAAAAACAACTTATCAAAATGAAAAAGTAATAGATGGTAATATATATAATGAATTACATAAAGGTATACTCCTTACAGATCAGTATAAAAAAGGAATACGCACGGGTTTTTTAGTAGATGTTTTTGCTATGCATTATTTTAATCGATTAAATTTCCAGTTAAAAGATAATATTCTTATTATTAATAATATGCAGACAAAAAATGAACTGCATATTTATAAAAAGCAAGGTTTATTACAAGCCGATTTTTATGCTGATAAAAATTATATAGCAACTTCTAAAAAGAACATTCATAAGTTAGAGAAAATAGAAGCAAATGCTACTGTTGTTTATTATATGGGAGATAAAAATACATTACAGGAGTTTTATTGTATTATAACAGAACCAGTAATATTAGAAAATATCGAAGATGAATTTCTACAGTCTATATTTTCTCAATTTTCATTTGATTTCGAAGGAGATATGTCTAAATTATTGAATAATGTTTATTCTTCTATAAATAATATTGTAGAATTGGATAGTAGCGATTTATCATTTTTATTTTATCATTATCTAATACCTTATACAGAACAAAATCTTCTAACAACTATGAACTATGATGCTGATGGAAAGCCAAAAGATGGAACTCAAATTAAAAAGTTAGATTCTTCTAAATACGAAATTAATGATTATGAAGATGGAAAAATAATTTCTACACAAATTGTTGATGATTTGAATAAAATTAAATTACAGCAATAAAAATTTTATAATTATTTTATTTGGGCAATTGCTTCGCACCGTGCTTTTACGCTATATCTTTTTAGATTGGTCATTGAGTATTTAAAAATAAGATTAATGGAGAATAGAGAAATTTGGATAAAAGATGATATTCTTTTTTATAAAGATCATGTTAGTATAGAAGAAGCATCAATTCAATTGATAAAATATGTTTACGTACAAGTTTTAGGAAATGTACCTTTTTTATTTATTTTTTCTAGCCGTCAGCATTACATATCGACTCATTTAAATGGTTTTGAGGAGGTTTATAAGATATTATCTAATCAATTTCATTTTGATGATGATATATTTTTTGCAGTTTGTAAAGCAAGAAAAGAAGATGAAAAAATAAAAATATGGTCAAAAAAAATACCTCAAAATTATCAATTATTAGATAAATATTTGAATGATGGAGATTTTGGATATGAGGTATATACAGAACCAAAAGAAATGGTTTCCTGGGATACGACTTATAAACAGTTGGAAGCGTCAAATTTTATAGAAACTCATTATGAGAGTTATGGAACAAAATATCTAAGATTTAATTATCCAGTTAGAATAGAAGGTGTTTTAATAAATCAACTAGAAGTATATGCAGACAGTATTATACCCGATCGACCTGTACAAGAGTTTTTTGTTAATCTATATAATGAAACAAATACAGATAAAAGTTATAAAGAATTACGTGAACTTTGGATAGATACTACGGCTGATATTAGTAAATACGGCTATGAAAGAAATGATCAATGCTATCTGCAATTTGTTCTTGCGAAAGGTATAGAGGCTTCTATTTGTTATACGTACGATGATGAATATGGTTATGATGATGGTAGTACATCTTTTCATATTTATAATAAGCGAGAATACAATCATTTTTTAGAAAATAAAGAATATGAGGAAATAATAGAAGTTTCTGATTTTATTTCTTTTAATAAGGTTCTTGATTTGAATATAAAATATATAGATAATGATGCAGTAAAAAATGTCCCATTAAAAGTACAGAAATTATTAAAAAATAAAAGTGGAATTTGGATAGATTCGGTTAATAAAAAAATTGGATTTGTTGGAATAGATACAGCTTTAATTTTGGATATAGACCAGATATCTCATTTTGTATTTCAGAACGTATTACCGGCAAAAGGAGCAGGATATGCTGATTTTATGGTATATCTTAAAAATGGAAAGCATTTATATGTTTTTACAGAAGATACTTATTATTTTGATCAATTTGAAAAGAAATTATTTCAAATAACAAATAAAGAGATTAAAATCCCTGAAGCATATTATAACTGTTAATAATATCAATACGATTGTTTACATGTATATAGGAAGTACAGCAAAAGAAAGAAAAGATCATTTTATAGTGATTGAAAATGATGATATCCCGGAAAATATTTTTCAATTAATGCAGGAGAAGCAAATATTTAATCTGATTATAGATGGGAATACTTGTGATGTGTCTGTCCTGATTTCTCCTGAATTTATCCAAATATTCGAACATATTAATATTGTTCATCTTTCTAATATTGTTATAAAAAAGAGTGAATTTTTGTACATATTAAATAAAGTAATTCGTTTAGAAATAAAGGGTTGTAAGTATATAGGTAAAGAGCCTATTAATTGGTTGATGTTTACAAGATTGGAAGAGCTTTTCACGATTTATTCTAAACGTTTTCAGAATCTATTTAGACATCCAACCTTGAAAACGATTTTTCTTGAAAAGTTTAGTGAAGAAAACTTTGAATTCCCTCAAAATAAAATATTAGAAACTTTTTCTATTGAAAAAAGTGTTACTTGTGATTGGTCATCATTAATCAATTTTAGGAATTTAAAAGCACTATATTTTGTTGAAATAAAATCATTAATATATGTTTATTGGTTACAAAATTTTAAAAGTTTACAGGAAATAGATTTAAGTCTATGTAAGAATGTAGAGAATATTATGGAAGAAATATCAAAAATTAAAACACTTACGTACATTCATATATATCAAAGTGGAATAATTACTACGTTACAATCGCTTTCAAAACTCGAAAACCTTCAAGAGTTAATTATCGATAATAAAGGAATTCTACAAGATAAAAATATTAAATTTTTAAATGATTCTCCTAATTTGGAATACAACATTGAGGTAGGCACATTTAGTGCAGGGAACAATTGATTAGTATTGTATTCGATCAGAATACCCCAGTTATCAGGGATATTCAGCGAAGGAACTTTCTCTTATTTTTACACAATGGCACACCGAATTTATTTATACAATTACGATCAAAAAACAAATCAATCATTTGATACTTATTTAGGTGAATGGAATTATGAAATTCCATTGCTTTTATATCCATTGATAGCAGAAAATATACAAGTACAAGGTGTTGAATTTTTTTCTGATAAAGAACAAGGTATAATAGGATTACGTAGTTTTTTTAATTTATTGGCAGATACTTATCAATTGCATTATAAGAAAGCATATTACGAGCCTGTAAATAATATGTTCGAGTTTTTAGAAGCATTGCCTTATGATTCTTTTGTTATGAATGCAACAGATGTTTTTAATATGAATGAAGAAAAACATAAGGAGCAAGCAAAAGAATGGTTGTTGAAAATTCAACAAAAAAGTAAATTATATAAAAAAGCTATACGTAATCAAAACCTTTCGCTATTAGATGGTATCTTTTCTAGTAAAGGTTATTCTTCATTTCTAGAAATTTTACAAACAGATTGGATAAATTATGGTTTGGGCTATTTTGAGGAAACTGCTTATAAAAAAGTTGAATCTTCTATTTTTGAAGAAACTGGAAAATTTGGTTTGAAGAATGCAAAAGGAGAAATTTTAGCTCCAGCTATTTATGATGAAATTTTTGAAGAAGATTATCATTATAGAATAGCCATTGTTATGAAGGAAGGATTATTTGGATATTTGCAGAGTGATGGAAAAGAAGTAATTCCACCGATTTACGAAAATGCATTTGATATTTTTGATTTTGATAAAGAACCTCTTGGGAAAGTTAAAAAGAATGGGAAAATGGGTGTTTTAAGAATATTGTCAAAAACATGGTTAATTCCTGCAAATTATGATAAAATAGAACAAATTCATTATGGTTTTTTAGGATTAGAAAAAAATGAAGAATTTGAAATTTATAGTAACGAAAATGGAATAATTTTTCCTAATAAAAGTACGTTTCCTTTTGAATATGATTATTTTTCAGAATTATTTTTCACCAAAGAGAAAGGGACAAGTAAACGTAAATATTATACGAAAAATGGTGTTTATATTGGCGATTTTCTTGAAGGTAGTATTATAAAAGCATCTACATGTTTTTGGGTAAAACCTAATAAATTCAATAAGAAATCGAAATTAATCGATAAGGATGGAAATATTATTATCGACGAATTAGATCAGTTAATTTTGATTGATAATTTTGAAACATTCGCTGTTCGAAAAGAGAAAATTTGGAAAATATATAATTCATTTAATAATCAATTTTTATTGCAAAATGAATTGATTGTTAAAGTAAAAACGCCACAGCCAAACATGGGGCAAAAAAATAATGTATTTATTTTAAAAACAGAAAAAGGATTAGGCTTTTTTGATGCAAATACAGATTGTTGGTTGGTAGAGCCACAATTTTATATTAAACAAATTCATTATTTAGAAAATGGCTTTTTATCTATTGAAACTGAAAAAGGTTATCAATTATTTGATACAGAAAATGGTTTATCAACAGAATTATATGATTATATCTCAAATCCCTTGAACTATAGAACTGAAGAAGGGCTGTTATTTCTATACAAAGAAGATAATATATTTAGAATAAATGAGGATAAAAGTATTCAGTTGTTAGGACTTTCTGAATATGGAACAATTTATTTAGATCGATATTCATTTCGAGGGAAGGATTTGGAATACTTTATATTATTTTATACCAATTGGAAGAAAAATATAGGGAATAATTCGGAACAATTAATGAGTACTGAAACCATAACAAGAATGGCTTTTGAGGCAAAAGATGATGAAAATTACGAAGAAGCGTTACGTTTATTTCAGTTAGCTGCAAATAAAAATGATTGTGATAGTTTGGTCGAAATAGGTTTATTATTAACTGACCCAGAAATAGAATCTTTGTTCGATCCTATGAGAGGAATTAAGTTTTATGAAAAAGCTGCTCAACAAAATCATGCAGCAGCATGGAATAATATAGGAGCATTATATCAAAATGGGATAGGTTATTCATATAATATAAAGAAAGCGATAAAATATTTCGGAAAAGCAGTAGAACTTGGTGATGGAATGGCACTTAATAATTTGGCTGATTTATATTATTTTGGAGAACATGTGAAGCAGAATTATGAAAAAGCATTGAATTTTTATAAAAAAGCAGAAAAAAAATTATATTATAATTACGATAAAATTTCCGAAATATATTATCAATTGAGAGATTATGAGAATCTATTAATTTACTTGAAGAAAGACTATGATAATTCTTATTCTCATATTTATTATGGAATTATTTACGAGCATGGAATGGGAGTGAAGGAAGATATAAAAAAAGCGATAAAACATTTCGAAAAAGCGAATAATTATAGTGTTTATGAATATGCTACACAACGTTTGGTTTATTATTTTGGAGAAGATCCATTATTTAGAAATGAAAAGAAATTTCAGAAATGGAAAACTTTTGCAGAAGAGCATGGTTTTGAAAATTAATGAACTTGTATTTTAGTTATATTTACTTTTTTCTTACAATAAAAATAAGGTTTTGATATATAGGTTATTATTGATGTTTATTCTTTTTACTTGTTCATTTTTTGTACAAGCACAAGATGTTTTAAATAATTTAGAGAAGGAATATATTAATACATCAAACAAGATAACAGAGCAACTTAACATTGCTTCAAAATACGCTACAGTACTATATTTTAATGGATTTAAATCTAAATCGTATCAAATTTTAGAAACTAATATTTCCTCTGCAACAAAACAAACAGATGGTAAATATGCAACAATTTTATATGCTGTTTTAGCAATGAATTATAGACTTGATAATAAGGAAGCTGAATCTTCTAAAAATCTAAATTTGTCTAGAATCTATAGTTTAAAAACAACAAGTAACGAAGCAAAAGGCTATTATCAGTATGCAAATGGATGGATTTTAACGCGCAATAATAAAATAGCAGATGCAGTAGCTTCCTATTTAAAAGCTATTAAATATTATGAAAATTCAACAACAACTTCTACATTATATGGAAGATTTGCAAATACGGTTAAAGAACTTTCTGCAATATATTCTAATCTTAATGAATATCAATTAGAAGAAAAATACAGTAAACAGTTTCTATTGTTAGCTTCCAAACAAAATGATCCCAATCTTATTTTTGATGCCTATATGAGAATGGGGTATATGTATGAACAAAAATATTTTGAAAGTCCTACAAATATATATTTCAGAAACAAAGCAGAAAGTTATTATTTACTAGCTATCACAACATTTAATAAAAATAAAATAGCAATGCTAAATAAGAGTAACCTATCTTATGCAGCGATTAATTTAGCTAATTTATATATTGGTTTTGATAAGGATAAAGCAATTCATTATGCAGAATTAGCTAACAGTGTTAGTTTAGAAAATGGTGATGCAATTCATATAGCTTCTTCTTTTGGAATTTTGGCAGAGTTAGCAATACAGGATAAAAATTATGATTTGGCTAAATCTTATTTTCTTAAAGCTTCAATGGAAATAGGTAAAAGTTCAGTCAAAGATAATAATATAGAATTATCTATTCTCGAATCTCTATCAGACATTAGTGTTGAGCAAGGAAATTACAAGGAAGCCTTAACTTATTATAAAAGTTATGTAGATAAATACAAAAATGTTTATGATCAAGAAAAATTAGATATTACCAAACGATTAGAATCACAATTTGATAAAGAGAGACAAGAGCAAAAATATATAAAATTACAACTAGAAACAGATAAAAAAGCGCAAGAAATAAAGCTAATAAATATACTTCGTGCACAACGAGAACAAGTTTATAATAATTTAAAATTAGTAGAAGAGAATCAACGTGAACGATTAAAATTTTCTGAACTAAATTCCGAAAAAAAAGAGCAACAATTACGTTTAGCAAAGTTAGAAACAGAGCAAAAAAATAATGATATTATTAATTATAAAAAGCTATTAGCCTACAAAGAAAAAATAAATAGATATTACATTTTTTCTATTATTATTTTCTTTGTTCTTATCATACTATTGCTTTATGCTTATAAACAACGTGTAAATTCTATGAAACAAAGAGATAAATTACATGTTTTAGAGCTTGAAAAAGAAAGACAAAATTCTAAAATATCGACTCTTACTGCCTTGTTAGAAGGACAAGAGCAGGAGCGAGGTCGTTTGGCTCGTGATCTGCATGATGGTTTAGGAGGTCTGCTTTCAGGAACAAAACTTCAATTGTCTTATTTAGATACAGATCAATCAGAAAATTTAAAACAAGGAATTATAAAATCTATTAATCAAATTGATGGAGCTGTAGAAGAATTAAGACGTGTAGCACATAACTTAATGCCAGATTTATTAACTAAATATGGTTTACAAGTTGCTATCGAAGAATTTGCGTCTCGTATGTCCAATAGTGCATTAGATATTCATACAGAATTTATCAACTATAGTAACTCAATCTCAGAAGATAAGCAATTATTAATTTATAGAATTATTCAAGAATTGGTCAATAATGCAATAAAACATGCTAATGCATCTGAAATAATTATTCAGATAAGCGAAGAAGAAAATACATTAAATATTACGATAGAAGACGATGGTAAAGGTTTTGATCGTAATCGTTTAGATGTAAGAAAAACAGCAGGTTTTCATAATATAGAATCAAGAGTTCAATTTTTAAAAGGAACAATAAATATCATATCCGAATTAAATATAGGAACAAGTATAGAACTTCAAATCCCTAATCATTAAAATGATAAAAGTAGCCATAACAGACGATCATCCACTTCTATTGGAAGGATTAAAAAATATTTTAGGAAACAGTGAAACAATAGATGTTGTAGATTGTTTTAAAGATGTTTCAGAAATGAACGCAGGTCTAGAAAAACAAAGTATAGATATTTTGTTATTAGACATCAATCTAGTGGATGTTAATAGTATAGAATTGATAAAGCCTTTAAAAAAGAAGTACAAGAACCTTCAAATTATTATGCTAAGTGTCCACAACGAACTTCCTGTAATTAATAGTACACTGACAGAAGGAGCATTAGGATATATTCAAAAAAATGCCTCTATTACAGAGATTCTAGAAGGTATTACAACAGTATATCAAGGTAAGCAATTTTTATGTTCCCAAACAAAATCTATTTTAGAGAAAAAGTCTCCAAATGAGTTAAATCAAGTTCCTAAGTTAACACGAAGAGAAAAAGAAATATTAGCAGAAGCAGCAAAAGGACTTACAACCAATCAAATGGCACAAAAGCTTTTTATAAGCCCACATACAGTAGAAAGTCACCGAAAAAATGTCATCGAAAAATTTAAAACTTCTAACCTTAGTTCTGCTATTAAGTTAGCAATAGAATATGGTTTAATAATTGAGTGATTTCTTTAATAAAAGTATTATTTTTTTGGACAATCCCTTAGGGACGTGCTTTTTCGCTATATCTTTTTAGATTGGTCATTGCATTGCATTTTGATTTCGATCAATGACCAATCAAAAAAGGATGCTGCTTCAATCACTATTGCAAATTAGTTAAGTTAAGAAAATTACAATGTATAGTAAAAAGTCCTACTTATAGAAGCAGGACTTTTAAAATATAATAGAATAGTTAGGAGGTATAGTAATTAGTCTTCAAATTTTAAAATAGCATAAAATAAGTTTTTCTTTCCAACTAAATCATACTCATCGTTGTAAATAGGATTGTACATTAAGATATAAACATCTTTATCAAAGTTTTTTAAATCAATAGCTTGATCTATCATTATATCGTAAAATTTTGTAATGGTTCTTTTGGCAGTCCAATTATTTAAACTTCCTTTAGGATTTTTGTCAAATCGATGATCTTTTTCATCTGTAAAGTACCAATAAGATGGTGCATTATCCATTAAAAATAATTCTTTATCTTTATTATATAATTCTTCTGCCATACCCGTATTTTGAAACCATGGAGCTCGGGCGTTATATTTATTAATAGCAGAAGTATATATTGTTTTATTTGTAGTAGCTCCAACTAAAAAACCTTCAATATTTTTGGCTGTAATCTCAAATATGAATGTAGATTTTCTAAGTTTATAGATATTATTTTTTGGTTCAATTATTTTTCCATTTTGAGTTATAATGACATTCAATGATTGCGCAAAAACAACAAAACTTAGTAAATAAAAAAAGATTGATAAATATATTTTTTTCATTTTATATTATATATAATAATTCCGTCAAAGATATTATATCTAAACCCTATAAAAGCTCACTGATTTCAGTGATTTTTTTACAGTAATTAGATCTAATAGATTTCTATTGTAGCCAAATTTTCCTTTATATATCTATAACATACAAAAATGTTTGTATCATACATTTAGTAGTATACAATGCATAAATAACTATGTATAGATACATTTACATCATAAAATATATATAATAAATTTTTATTAAATGAAAAAATACGCATACATAGGATGTTTAGGATTTTTAGGTATTATAACAACAGAATTTGGGATTATTGGAATTTTACCACAAATAGCAGATTATTACAAAATTAGTATTGATAAAGCAGGAATATTATTAAGTGCTTTTGCATTAGTTATAGCTTTAACAGGACCATTTATGACTTTATTAGTTTCAGGATTAGATCGAAAAAAAGTCATGTTTACTAGCTTATTAATCTTTTTATTTACAGGTATTATTTCTTCATTTTCACCTCCTTTTTGGTTGTTGGTATTAGTTCGATTATTACCTGCTTTTTTACAGCCAGTGTATATAGCTACTGCATTATCAGTAGCAGTTTCTAAAGGAAATGAATCAAATAAAAATGAATTAATGAGTATTGTCTTTAGTGGTGTTGCGATTGCTATGGTAACAACAGTGCCTTTTGCGACTTATTTAGCTAGTATATTCTCTTGGCAGTCATCATTTATTGTACAGGCAATTATAAGTTTTATTGCTCTTGTTTTTATTTATTTTGGATTACCTAATATGCCAGTTCATGAAAAAAAATCTTACGGTAGTCAACTTAAAATATTGAAAAAACCTGAATTTATAATAAGTACAGCAATGAATTTTTTTATGATTGCAGCTTGGTTTTCTACATATAGTTATTTTGCAGATTATTTAAATAGAGCTAAAAATATGGATAATACAACAGTAAGTTATATGCTATTTATTTTTGGAATAGTTGGTGTTGTTGCTAATTTTGTAGCAGGTAAAATGATGAATAAAAGTGTTACTAAAACAACTTTATTTTTTTTAACAGGAACTATTATTGTTCCATTACTATTATATTATACAACAGATATGTTTTTCACTACAATTATTATTGTAGGATTATGGGGATTTATGTATTCACCAAGTTTTTTAAATGCATCAACTTATATGATTTCTTCTGCTCCAGAAGCAATGGAGTTTGCAAATAGTTTAGCAACTTCTTTTGGTAATTTAGGTGTTTCTATTGGTACAACATTAGGAGGGATAATAATAATGAAATACGGAGTAGAATTTACGCCTTGGCTTACTTTTATATTTGGAATTTTAGCCATTTCTATGATAGGATTAAGAGCAATATTAGAAAACAAAAAGCATTCTAATTAAAATTACTATAAATTAAAAAAGCTCCTATTTTAGGAGCTTTTTTTATATAATTTATTTTAAGCATTTATGCTTGATTATCATCTGTGAATGTTTGTTCTACAGCAACATGACCTTCCCATTTGTCTACAGCAACAGTAGAAAGTGCATTACCTAGCACATTTGTCATAGATCTTGCCATATCACAAAAATGATCAATCGGTAGAATTAATGCAATACCTTCTGGTGGAATACCAAACATAGAACAAGTAGCAACAACAACAATTAATGAAGCTCTTGGAACACCTGCAACACCTTTAGAAGTTAGCATAAGAACTAATAACATTAATACTTGTTTTTCTATTGGCATATGTATACCATAAACTTGAGCAATGAATAGAGATGCAAACGTCATGTACATCATAGATCCGTCTAGGTTGAATGAATAACCAAGAGGTAATGTGAATGTAATTATTTTTTTCTGAGCTCCAAATTTTTCTAATTCTTCAACTAATTTTGGAAATACAGCTTCTGATGAAGTTGTAGAGAATGCTATTAATAGTGGTTCTTTGATATGTTTTAATAGATCGAATAAACGTCGTCCAATAATAAGATATCCTACAAAACAAAGTACAATCCATAAGATAGCAATACCTATAACAAAGGCAATAATATATTTTACATACAATAAGAAAATACCAAATCCATAAGTTGCAATTGCTGCAGCAATAGCTCCTAAAACCCCTAATGGAGCAGTCCACATAATATATCCTACCATTATAAGAACAACATGAGAAATTTTATCTAATGCTTTCGTAACAATTTCTCCTTCTTTTCCATAAGCAGCTAATGCAATACCAAAGAAAATAGAGAAAACAACAATTTGTAAAATTTCATTTGTAGCAAATGATTCAAAAACAGATTTAGGAATCATGTGTGTAACAAAGTGTTCTAATGTAAGAGAAGATTGAGCATTTAATAAATCTTGAGCATTACTTGTGTCCATTTGAATTGTTAAACCTTCACCAGGTTTCATAATGTTAATTACAATACAACCAATGATTAACGAACAAAGTGATGCTGTAATAAACCATCCTAATGCACGACCACCAACGCGACCAACCATTTTCATATCTCCCATTTTTGCTATACCAACTACTAATGTTGAGAAAACTAATGGAGCAATAATCATTTGTATTAAACGAATAAAAATAGTTCCAAGAAGTTTAATGTTGGTAGAAAATGTCTTAACAGTTTCTGGTGATGCATTATAATGCACAATTCCTCCCAAAATAACTCCCAGAATTAAGGCAATGATTATGGCTATAAATAGTTTATTGTTTTTCATTATGTGAATTTATACTTTTTTCAAAACTACTATTTTTTTAATAAAATATTAAGAATAATGAAAAGTTTATACGTTATAAAAAGTCTAATCAATTAATAATTAGTTAAATAAAAAATATTTTATTAGTGTACTACCATTAGCTATTTTGTTTAAATGGAATATTAGCACTAAGAATTTCCTCAATTAAAGTACTCATAGCTTCTTTAGAATTTTCTACAATAGATGAATCAATAACAGAATTTTTATCTACTTTTAATTTTATTAATTCCTTTTTAGGGAATTTTATAGGAAATATACATAGCTCAATATCCTTATTTAAATTAGCTTTATCTGCATAAAACAGATGAGCATAAAAAATTAATTGTAACTGTTTAGCTTTATCTTCTTTTTGGTAAACTAATTCTATTTCTTCGGTTTTGACTGATATATCACTTGCATATCCTGTTTTATAATCGATGATTCTTATTTGATTGTTTACAGAATCTATACGATCAATAACTCCACTTAATTTAATAGTTTTACCATTAGTTAAAGTGAAATCAATTTTGTTTTTAATTTCTAAAGACTGAATTATAAATTCATTTTCTTTTGCAGTTTTTAAATCTTTACTTAAAACACCATCAACAATTTTTTCTGCAATTTTATAAATCAAATAATTTGGTCCTTTATCCAAATGACCATCTTTGTATTCATTTCTAAAATGTTTTTGTAAAGTACTATCTTTCTGTTTTTCTATTGCTTTAAAATCGTTTTCGTGTAAAATACGATTAAGAATAGGAGTATACAATTCCTCTAAAGTAGCATGAACTATGTTTCCTAATGTTCTTGCACTAACGGTTTCTTCTGCTTCTTCAACTTCATCAATTCTAAAAATTCGTTGTTCATAGAAATCAAGTTGATTTCTTAAATAAGTTGATAAAGAAGAAGGAGAAATTCCATCATTTGCCCAATTCCATAATTTATGTATTGTTTCTTCCGTTTTCTCTATAACAATTTCTCTTAGAGGTTCTGATTTAAAGTCTGGAGCAGCAAAAATTTCTTCAATTGTATGATTACTTTCAAATTTTATTTGAGCAAGAAATCTTGATTTTTCACCAGAACTCATACCATCAGCTTCTGTATCGTAAACAAAATATGCATTTTTAGCACGTTGTATTAATCGATAGAAATGATAAGCATATATAGAATCATTTTCAGTAAAAGTATTCAACTTCATTTGTTTACGAATGTCGTAAGGAATAAAGGTATTATTTTGTCGACCAAGAGGTAATATCTCATCATTTACAGAAGTCATGATTATATTTTCAAAGTTCAATAGACGAGTTTCCAACAATCCCATTAATTGTAATCCTTTTAATGGTTCTCCAATAAAAGCAACAGTTTCTGACGAAACAATTTTATTATATAATAAAAATAGAGTTCGGTAATCCTTTATATCATCAATAACCAATAAATTTTCATGCAGCTGATTGAAAACTTTTTTAAAGAAGAATAAATATTCTTTCATTAATAAATCATTCATTTTCGGATGATGTAGTAATGCATCAGTCCAATTTTTAAGATGATGAATAAATTCTGTAATCGATTTTGGAATATGAAATAAAGACCTGAAAATAGAATCTCCTAAAGAACTTTGTATAGAATTTTCAGAATTAAAAATTCTATTTTGTTTTCTAATATCATAAGCCAGAGTTCTACTTTCATCAGAACTATATTCAGATAAAGTTTTATTTTCTAAAATCTGTAGAATATTCTTAAAGTAAAATAATGAACCTTTCCCTAATTTTTCACGATTCATTTGCAGTTCAAAAATAGATTTAAAAAATTGCGCTAATGGAACAGAACGTAAGGGTATTCCCATAGAAATATTAAGATGAGTAATATTTTCCGGTAACGAATTTAAAATAGCCGGTAATATAGATTCATCAGCTAAAATTAAGGCTGTATTTTTTATTTCTTCTTCGGATAAATTTCGAATAATATCTGCAATATATTTTGCTTGTCCAACTTGCTTTGCAACACCAATAGTTTTTAAATTTTTAGATTTAGAAAACTCATCAACAACCCAATTAATTGGTTTTATTTTGTCTTTATACTGTCTTAAAAAAGAACCAGCTTCTTGGTTAGGATTATTATAATAATATTTATCAGCATCCCAATACAAAGTAGCTAAATTTTCTTTTTCTAATCTAAAAATTAATCCTTGTTCAGCCTTTGTTAGAGCATTGAAACCAGCAAAAACATACTTTTTAGTGTTATTTTCTATAATTTCATCAGCTTTTTCACTTGCAATACGAAAAACCATTCCCGCATAACCTTCTCTTGCAGCAATTAAATCTTGTTGTAATTGAAAATACATTTTAGAAACGATTCCCCAAAATGTAAGATGATTTTGAATCACTTCATTTTTTCCGATTTCAATTTTTCCTTCTCCCCATTTACTAATGCGTTCTACAGAGACTAAATAATCCAAAATTTTATCTGCTGGCTGCAAAGAAGCATCAATGTCATCAAAATCTTTTAAAATAGTTGGTCCCCATTTTATAAATTCTTCAAAAGTATCAGCTTTTTCTACAACTTTTTTATACGCTTGATAAGCTTTAAACCAAAGGTTAATTCCAGAAATTATTTCTAAACCAGAAAGTTCACTCATCAATTCCTCAATACTTCTCATTTCTGGTAAAAGTATATTTTTTGCTTGTCGCTGAAATTCTTCTTTAAAAAATAACATCGGACGTTTTCCAGGAAGTATTAAAGTTGTATTCAGAAAGTTTGTTTTGTTATCTAACAAATCTTTCACGACACTTTGTATGAATTGAGCCATAAGTATATTCGTATAATTCTATAAACGTAAAATTACTATTTCTAAAAGACAAATAATGTCGTTATATAAAATTTATTTAAGTGACTTTTTTTGTGTTTTAAAATAGAAAAATAATAACAAAAGTAATCCTAAAGATGAAATAGCAATTCCAGGTATAGCTGTATAATTGTATGAAAAACCTTTTGTAATAGGAATACCTCCAGCCAATGCACCTATTGCATTTCCAAGATTAAATGCTATTTGCGCACAAGAAGCACCCAGCATTTGTCCTCCTTCTGAATTTCTAAGTAATAAAACTTGTTCTGGTGCAGAAAGACCAAATAAACAAGCAGTAAGCAGTAATAAACTAATAAGAGCAATGGATTGTAAATGGGATAAATAAAAAACAGAGATTAATCCAACGATAGCTAAAGCTTGTATAAAAATAACAACTTTGATGGGAGAAAATCGATCAGACATTTTTCCACTCAAAATATTACCTAAAAACATTCCTATTCCAGCCAAAAACATAATATTACCTAAATGTGCTTGGTTAAACCCTGCAACGTTTGTCATTAATTTACTGATATAGCTAAACCAACAAAAAATCCCTCCATTACCAAAAGTGATAATTAAAATTAAAACCCAAGGTTTCCAGTTTTTAAGAAAAGTAAATTGACTCGAAAAATTAGTAATTACAGTCAATGGAATGATAGGAATCCATTTATTGATTAGAATAATTGTAATAAAACTCCAAATAGTTACAGCGATATAAGTTATTCTCCATGAAAAGACATCTCCAAGAAAAGTACAAAGTGGTATTCCTAATAAATTTGCAACAGTCATTCCAGAAAGAACCATAGCAACGGCAGCACTTTGCTTACCTACATCAGATAATTTACTTGCTACAATTGCTGCAACTCCAAAATAAGCTCCATGTGGTAATCCCGCAATAAATCTAGAAGCAGCTAAAGTTTCGTAAGAGAAAGACAAACATGTGAGTAAGTTACCAAAAATGATTAGTCCAACTAAGTAAATTAATAACTTTTTATATGGGATTTTTCTTCCTAGAATTACTATTATCGGTGCACCAACACAAACTCCAGCAGCATAAAATGATATAAAATGGGCAGCTTCAGGTATAGATATTTGTAAATCTTTTGCAACGTCAGGTAAAACGCCCATCATTCCAAATTCAGATATTCCCAATCCAAGCGTTCCAGCAGCAAGTGCTAAATTATTTACTTTCATAGCAGTAAATTTTTAAAAGATTATAAAAAAATATTCTTTGAGAAATTTGTGGTTTAGTTCTACAAATATAAAGTAAAATAAGCGCACAACTATGAATTTAGAGGAATTATCTATTTGTATTATAAATCTTGTTCTTGTGGATTTGAATGGTATAATTTTTTAAAAGAACCAAGAATATTGTTCAAAGTAATAGATGAAAAAATAAAATAGAAAAAATATATAAAAATTAGAAAAAATAAACTTCCTCCAACTCCTAAATACCATTCTTCTAATAAAAATGGAGAACTAATTCCGAAAATTATAATAAATGTAATAAAGAAAATAAAAAACACAGAAACAAACCAATTCATTTTCAAGCTAAAATTAATTTCAGTTGTGTTATCATCAATTTTTATAAAATTTCCTTTTATATGAGGATTAAAAGAGTTTCTACCAGAAATAGATTTTTCAATTTCAAAGTAATCATCTTTTATAAAACCCTCAAATTCTGATTTAAAAGATCCAAGAGTAAAAAACTTTTTTTTCGTTGTATTTTCTTGAAGTATTTTTATTGCTTCATCTTTTGTTAGAGCAGTTATGATATGAAAATTTTTGGCTTTAAATAACATATTTATAATTTTTTAAATGAAACAAAGCCATTTCAAAAAAAATGGCTTTGTAAATATTTTTATAAGAAATTAATCCGTTGTGCATTTTGTTTATTTTATTAACAAAACTGTCATTTCGAGTGGAATTCTGTAAGAATTTTGTATCGAGAAAAAGGTTTTGAAGATAAAATTCTATTCTCGATACAATTTTTCTACATTTTATTCCGAAAAATAACTCGAACTGACGAATTTTAATTCAAAATGCACAACAGGTAAGAAATTATTATTTAATAATTCCTAATTCTTTTCCAACTTTTGTAAAAGCAGCAATTGTATGGTCTAATTGTTCTTTTGTATGTGCTGCAGATAATTGTACACGAATTCTAGCTTTATCCCTAGGTACAACAGGAAAGAAAAATCCAATAACATAAACACCTTCTTCAAGTAATTTATCAGCCATTATCTGTGATAATTTAGCATCATAAAGCATAACAGGAACTATTGCTGCATCTCCTTCTGGGATATCAAATCCAGCATCAACCATTCCTTTACGGAAATAGTCAGCATTCCACATTACTTTGTCACGTAAAGATGTATCTTTCTCTAACATTTCTAATACTTGTAATGCAGCACCAACAATTCCAGGAGCTAAAGAATTAGAAAATAAATAAGGACGAGATTTCTGACGTAACATTTCGATTACTTCTTTTTTTCCAGCTGTAAATCCTCCCATGGCTCCACCTAAAGCTTTACCTAATGTAGAAGTAATAATATCTACACGTCCCATAACTTCGTTATGTTCATGTGTACCACGACCAGTTTTTCCAATAAAACCTGTAGCATGAGAATCATCAACCATAACTAAAGCATCATATTTATCAGCTAAGTCACATACACCTTTTAAGTCAGCTACAATACCATCCATAGAGAAAACACCATCGGTTACAATAATTTTGAAACGGTGATTTTTTTCTGAAGCAGCAATTAATTGAGCTTCTAAGTCTTGCATGTTATTGTTTTTGTAACGATAACGAGCAGCTTTACATAAGCGGACACCATCAATAATAGAAGCATGATTTAATTCGTCAGAAATAATAGCATCTTCTTCAGTAAATAGAGGTTCAAAAACTCCTCCATTGGCATCAAATGCGGCAGCATATAAAATAGTATCTTCCATTCCAACAAAAGAAGATATTTTTTCTTCTAATTGTTTATGTATATCTTGTGTTCCACAAATAAAACGAACAGAAGACATTCCATATCCACGATTATCTAACATTTGCTGAGAAGCGTTTACAACTTCTTTATTATCAGATAATCCAAGGTAATTATTGGCACAAAAATTTAATAATTTTTTACCATTTTCTAATGTTATCTCTGCACTTTGTGGTGAAGCAATGATTCTTTCTTTTTTGAACAATCCTTGTTCTTCTAAATCATTTAGTTGTGTTTGTAAGTATTGTTGAAATTTATTACTGTACATAAATAAATTACTTTTGTTTTGTACAAATATAATTGTTTCCCTTAGTTTTGATTAACTTTGTATAGAATTAAAGTAATAAAAAGTGTATTTAGTCTTAATATTTAGTTTACAATTTTATTTTTTAGCAAGAGTTTTCAAAAAAAATAAATTAAAAACAATTCTTACTGTTATTGGTTTATATTTTGCTTGTAGTATATTTTTTGGTTTTATTTTGGTGATTTTATTCTTTACCAAAATGATTGATATTGGTGTAGATTTATCTCAAAATCCAACACCAGAAACCATGAATATTTATAGTGAGGCAATGCTTGAATATATGACTCATAGTAAAATTCCTGTTATTTTAGAAGTACTAACTTTTATTTTAATAGGTATCGTTTATTATTCATATTTAAAAAGAAAGTGGGCTTTTGAAGTTGTAGAGAAAGAAATTATAAAACAACAAGAGTTTTTAAAGAAAGAAGAACAAACTGTTTTTCAAAAACCTAAGTTAGATGTTTATTTACATTTTCATTCTGTAAACGAAAAAAATATTCATCTTGTACAACCTTTGGCAAAGGTAATTTGGGATGAATGCTACAAAGATATTTTAGATAGAGATCAAATTAATTATATGATTGATATGATGTATAACTCTAATAAAATAAATGAGGGTATTGCTAACGGAGAAACATGGGAAATTTTAAAAATAGATAATGTTCCTTCAGGTTATTTACATTATACTTATAATAAAGAAGATAACGCGGTTTATTTATATAAAATATATTTAAAATCAACGAATCAAACTAAAGGTATTGGGCAAATGATGATGAATAGAGTGCTTGATTTTGCACAAAAAAATCATGCAAAGTTTATTCAATTGACTGTAAATAAAAATAATCAAAAAGCTATTCGTTTTTATGAGAAGAATGGATTTCGTAATGTAGAATCCAAAGTCTTTGAAATAGGGAACGGATATGTAATGGATGATTATATTTACAAAAAAACGCTTTAAAATGTTTTATTATTTTCTTCAAAAGTAATAAATACAACATATTATCAAACAAAAAAATAATTTTTAAGCAGCATTTAGCTGCTTTTTTTATTTATTTGCATAACCAATTCAAAAGGATGAAATATTATATATTCTTGTTTAATTTTTGCTTATCATTTTTTGTTTACTCTCAAGTTAAAATTCGTGTTTTTGATACCCAAGATGAATTTAGGGTAATAGGAGCTAATATTTTTAATGAAACAAAAGAATTTTTAGGAGAAACAAATGAAATAGGTGAATTAGAGATAAATACATCATCACCGATTATTAATATTGTAAAAAATGGTTATTTCTCTGAAATTGTTAATATCGAAGGGAAAAAAGTCGTAGATGTTAAAATGAAGCCTACGTTTATTAGTTTAGATGAAGTTAAATTCACAACAAATGATTCTGTAGGTAGAAATATTATCATAAAAACGATAAAAAATCAATCAAAAAATTCTATCCGAAAAGCTAATAATGTATTCTTTAAATCATATACTAAGTTTTGGAGTACAGTAAATAATGATTCGATTCCTTATATAGATCATCCAAAAAATCACAATGATTCCGTAAGTAATAAATGGAAAAAATTATTAGACAATAGTCATTTATTTTTAGGAGAAAGAGCAATGGATCATAAAGTATCAAGAAAGTTTGGACTAAAGAATATTATTCAATCTTCTCGAATTTCTGGTATAAAATCTCCTTTATATGAATATATTGCAATGCAACCTATCGTATTTGATTTTGATCAAGATAAAATTAATTTCTTTTTTAAAGCAATAATAAACCCAGTTAGTAAGGAGGGTTTATCAAATTACCGTTATGGTTTTAAGGAAGACGTATATCTTGACGGAAGAAAAACAGCTGTAGTTAGCTTTTTTCCGACAGTAAAGTCTAGTCAAAGACAAATAAAAGGTACTCTTTGGATTGATGATAAAACAAATGCTTTGGTAAAAATAGAAGCTGAAAATATAAATACTAATTATATAGCTGAATTAGAAGCAGATTGGAAATTGAATAATGGAACTTGGATTCCTAATTCTCAAAAATATCGAATGGAAGGAGGTAATTTTAAATTTACCGAACAGTTAACAGATAATTCTTTTATTGATAAACAAGAAAAAATATGGATTAATCTAGAAACCACTTTCAAGGATATAGAAAATCCTGCACGTCTTAAAAGAAAAGATTTCTTAGGATATGAAGATGAAATTTCTTTTGAAAATATGGTAGAAAAGAAATGGGATAATATAATGGAAGGTTATCGTGATTCTTCATTGACAACTAGAGATAAAAATACATATAATAAAATAGACAGTGTAGGGCTGAAATATAAATTAGAGAGACAATTAAAATTATTAAGGATTATTAACTCTGGAGGCAAGTTACCAGTTGGTAAAGTTGATTTAGATTTAACAAATATTGCAGGTTATAATGATTATGAAGGACTTCGTTTAGGAGCAGCATTTAGTACTAATGAAAAATTGAGCGATAAATATTCATTAAATGCTTATTCTGCTTATGGATTTCAAGATAAAAAAGTAAAATTTGGTATTGGAGGAGAATATTATGTAAATAAGCCTTACTCAGGTAAACTTTTTGCAAAATATAAACAAGACGTTTCTCCTGCTGGTAAATCACCTATTTTATTGCAATCAAATTATACAAGTTTTGTAAGTAATGCGTTTAGTAATATTTATAATAACGAGTATTTTTCTTATAAAACATATACTTTCGGTTATCAGCAAGATATTTTTCAGAATCTAACATTTAATTTATCCTTGAATTATGAGAAACAAAAAGCTGAATTTGATTACGATTACAAAAATAAAAGAGGTTGGTTTCAATTATATAATACTCAATTATCTCTTCGTTATGCACCAAAAGACAAATTTATTCGCACTCCATATGGTAAAGTAACAGTAAATAGTGGTAAATCGGTTTTTTATGCTACAATAGCTAAATATTGGGATATTTTTGATTCTGATTATAGTCCATTACGTATTAATTTTTCTTATTTTGATGTTTTTGAAACACGTTTAGGAAAGACTAGTTTTAATTTGAATGCTGATTGGATTGATGGAGATATTCCTATTATGAATCTTTATGAAGGTAGAGGAAATGCAAAACATAATGGGTTTTTAAATTTTGGAGTAGGAGGATTAAATAGTTTTGAGACAATGAAAGCTGGAGAATTTTACTCTGATATGTATGTTTCATTTAACATCAAACATATTTTTGCAGGAATAAAAGTAGGAAATAATAAAGTTATTTTACCTCAATTTATTTATCGTGGTGTTTGGGGAGATATGAAACATAAAGAGAATCATGGGAATATGAATTTTAATAAATTAAACAATTATTTCCATGAGGCTGGAATCGAAGTTAATAATATTCTTTTCAAAACATTTGGTTTAGGATTATATTATAGATTAGGAGCCTATTCTGAACATAAATTTGAAGATAATCTACATCTTAAACTAACAATTAATCTAAATTTTTTGTAATTGAAAAAACTGTTCACTTTATTACCTATACTTATTATTATATTGTCATGTTCAAAGAAAGTAAGGAAAGATTTAACTGATGGCGAGTATATTGTAGAACATTATATTAACGATTCTGTAAAACATGGGAAATCGATTATTTATTACAACGATGGAAGAAAACAAAGAATAATAAAATATAAAAAGAATACAATCGTTGGGCAAATGAAATTGTACCATCCAAATGGTAAAATTGCAAGTAAAACTAAATTTAGAAAAGGAGTCGTTAAAGATAAATTTTATAATTTTCATTCAAATGGAAAACCATATAACACATACATCTATAAAGAGAACAAGTTAGTTATGGTTGAAAATTGTTATGATGGAAAAGGAAATAAATTAGATTGTGGAAAATTGAAAAATGGAACAGGTTTTATTAATCAGTACAACGCTTATGGTAATTTAATCGCAATTGATTATATGAAAGTAGGAAAATACATTAAAACCGATTCTATTCAAAAAAATAAATTTTAATTAAATCGTTTATAATTATTTAATAATCATAAATGATTTTTAAGTATATTCGAAAATAGTTTACAAAAATTATGCCTATAATTTTTGTAAGATAAAATATTAACTAAATTTGTAAGTATAAATAATAAAAATATGCAATCGTACGGAATTAAAGCCTTGTTAGAAAAAGGTAAGGATTTGTTACTACAAGAAGTAGTTGTAAATGGATGGGTAAGATCGTTCAGAAGTAATCGTTTCATCGCATTAAATGACGGTTCTACAATTAATAATATTCAAGTAGTAGTAAATTTCGAAAATTTTGACGAATCAATTATAAAACAAATTTCAACAGCTGCTTCTTTGAGTATAAAAGGAGAAGTTGTAGAAAGTGAAGGAGCAGGTCAAGATATAGAAATAGTAGCTAAAGAAATTAAAATCTTAGGTACAGCTCCTTCAGATGATTTAAAAGGAACAATTTTACAACCAAAACAACATAGTTTAGAAATTTTAAGAGAACAAGCTCACTTACGTTTCAGAACAAATGTTTTTGGTTCTATAATGCGTGTTCGTAATTCATTAATGTTTGCAATACATAAATATTTCAATGAAAATGAATTTGTATATGTAAACACACCTATTATTACGGGGTCTGATGCCGAAGGAGCAGGAGAAATGTTCCATATCACAAATTTAGATATGGAGAATTTACCTAAGAATGAAGAAGGTAAAATAGATTATACACAAGATTTTTTTGGAAAATCTACAAACCTTACAGTATCAGGGCAATTAGAAGGAGAAACAGCAGCAATGGGTTTAGGAAAAGTATATACTTTTGGACCAACTTTCCGTGCTGAAAATTCAAATACTTCTCGTCATTTAGCAGAATTTTGGATGGTTGAACCAGAAGTTGCTTTTATTCGTTTAGATCAAAATATGGATCTAGCAGAAGATTTTATGAAGTCTGTTATATCTTATGCAATGGAAAATTGTAAAGATGATTTAAAATTTTTAGCAGAGCGTTTTGATAAAGAACAAAAACAAAAACCAGAAGCAGAACGTTCTGAATTAGGATTAATAGAGCGTTTAGAATATGTATTAAATAATCAATTCGTACGTTTAAGCTATACAGAAGCAATAGAAATACTTAAAAATTCTAAACCAAATAAGAAAGGAAAATTCAAATATCCGATAGAAGAGTGGGGAGCTGATTTACAATCAGAACACGAACGCTATTTGGTAGAAAAACATTTTAAAACTCCAGTAATTTTATTTGATTATCCAGCAGATATCAAAGCATTTTATATGCGTATGAATGATGATGGAAAAACAGTAAGAGCAATGGATGTTTTATTTCCAGGAATTGGTGAAATTATCGGAGGTTCTGAACGTGAAGAACGTTTAGATGTTTTAGATGCTAAAATGGATAAATTTGGGATAGACAAAGAAGAACTATGGTGGTATAGAGATACAAGACGTTTTGGATCTGTTCCTCATTCAGGGTTTGGATTAGGATTAGAGCGTTTAGTATTGTTTGTAACAGGAATGGGTAACATCAGAGATGTAATTCCTTTCCCAAGAACACCAAATAATGCAGAATTTTAATTAAAAATATTTAATGGATTTAACTTTAACTTGTATAGAGTTAAATCCATTTTTTTTAAAAGATATACAATATATATGTTAAAGCAGGAACTAAATTTAAAATTACAACAAAAATTATCGCCACAACAAATTCAATTAATGAAGTTGGTACAACTTCCTACAGTTGCTTTTGAACAACGCGTAAAAGAAGAGTTGGAAGAAAACCCTGCGTTGGATGATCAGTCTTCTGATTTTGATGATGAATATAGAGAAGAACATGATGAATGGGATAATCAGAATGATGATTTTGGTGATGATCAAGTAATTGATACAAGTGAAATTAATATTGATGATTATTTGAGTGATGATGATGTACCAAATTATAAAACATATGCTAATAACTATAGTGATGATGAGGAAAGGTCAATTCCTTATGCACAAGGTGAAAGCTTTATAGAATATCTAACATCACAACTAAATACATTCAGATTAACTCCAGAACAATTTAAAATAGCAGAATTCATACTAGGAAATATAGATGATGACGGCTATATGAGAAGAGATGTAAAATCATTAGTTGATGATTTAGCTTTCTCTCAAAATATTTATACAAGTCCAGAAGAAATAGAAAATCTGCTTACTAATTACATCCAAACCATGGATCCAATTGGAGTAGGAGCTCGTAATCTACAAGAATGTCTTTTAATACAGTTAGAAAATAAAACTGTAACAGAATCAGTAGAACTTGCAGAAAAATTGATTATTGAATCTTTTGATGCATTTACTAAAAAACATTATTCAAAATTGATTGCCAAATATGGTGTTGATGATAATGAATTGAGAGATGCAATTTCTGAGATTGAAAAATTAAACCCAAAACCAGGTAAATCATTTTCTAGTAATAGTAAAATTGTAGAACAAATAACACCAGATTTTACAATTAATATTATTGATGGAGATTTAGAATTATTATTGAATGGTCGTAATGTACCAGAACTAAAAATATCTAGTGCATTTGCAGAAATGCTAGATACTTATAAAAAAACAGAAAAGAAATCAAACGAGCAAAAAGAAGCCGTTTTATTTGTGAAACAAAAATTAGATTCTGCAAAATGGTTTATAGATGCAGTACAACAACGTCGTAATACATTATTGTATACCATGGAAGCAATTATGAAGTTTCAGAAAGATTATTTTCTTACAGGAGATGAAACTAAAATCAAACCAATGATTTTAAAAGATATCTCTGACCGAATTGGAATGGATATATCTACAGTTTCTCGTGTAGCAAATTCAAAATATGTTACAACTCCTTATGGAACTTTTTTAATTAAAGACTTGTTTTCAGAATCATTAACTAATGAAGATGGAGAAGAAGTTTCTACAAGAGAAATAAAACGAATTTTACAAGATGTAATTGCAGAAGAGGATAAAAGAAAACCTCTGACAGATGAAAAATTAACAGAAATACTAAAAGAAAAAGGTTATCCAATTGCACGACGCACAATTGCAAAATACCGAGAACAATTAAGTATTCCTGTTGCAAGACTTCGTAAAATGATTTAAAATATATATTAATGAAAAACATCTTAGGTTTATTACTTAAGATGTTTTTTTATTTTATTAAATATCAAAATAATACAGTGTGTTTTGTACAATAAATGTATAGAATGTTTAGGAGAACTAAAGGGAAACTATTATTTTAGCAAATAAAAAATAATTGAATATATAAAAACATGAGAAAAATTTTATTATCCACACTTTTAATGGTTATGCTTTTTCCTTTTCAGGTAAAAGCTGACGAAGGAATGTGGTTCTTGATGTTTATCGAAAGATTGAATCATCGCGATATGCAAAAAGAAGGTTTACAATTAACTTCAGAAGAAATTTATAGTATCAATCATAATTCTTTAAAAGATGCGATTGTTCAATTTGGAGGAGGTTGTACAGCCGAAATCGTGTCAAATCAAGGGTTAGTATTAACCAATCACCACTGTGGTTATGGTTCAATTGCAGAATTATCTGCTCCAGAGCACGATTATCTAAAAGATGGTTTTTGGGCAAAGGATAAATCAGATGAATTAAAACCTAAAAGTTTAAAAGTTCGTTTTTTTGTTCGTATGGACGATGTTTCTAAACGTATTTTAGGTGTTGTAAATGATAAAATGTCTGAAGAAGATCGTGAGAAAGCGATTAACCAAGAGACAGCAAAAATAGAAAAAGAAAATAGCGAAAATGGAAAATATGTAGTTTCTGTTCGTCCATTTTTTCAAGGAAATGAATATTACTATTTCGTTTACCAAGATTTTGAAGATGTACGTTTAGTTGGTACACCACCAAGTGCTATCGGAAAATTTGGAGGAGATACGGATAACTGGGAATGGCCTCGTCATACAGGAGATTTTTCTATGTTCCGTGTATATGCGGATAAAAATGGAAATCCTGCACCATATTCTACAGAAAACGTTCCATTACAACCAAAACATCATTTACCAGTATCTTTAAAAGGGTATGAATTAAATGATTTTGCAATGATTTTAGGTTATCCAGGTCGTACAAATAGATGGATGCCTGCACAAGGTGTTGCACAAAATGTTGATTATGCATATCCTGCTTGGGTAGAAGCTTCTAAAGTTACAATGGATCAGATGAAAAAATACATGGAGAAAGATCAAAAAGTAAATATTGATTATGCTTCTAAGTATGCTGGTGTTGCTAACTATTGGAAAAATCGTGACGGAATGATTGAAGCTTTAAAACTTCACGGTACTGTTGCTAAGAAGACACAAGAAGAAGAAAAATTCAATAAATGGGCAAATAAAAAGAAGAATCAACCTGAATATGGAGATGTTGTAAAGAATTTAAATGATTATTATGCGAAAACAAATTTAGATGCTCGTCATAATAATTATATCAATATCTTATTACGTTATTCTACGTTAGCAATTGCACCATATTCTATTGGTAAAGCCTTAGAAAATTATGCTGCAGCAAATGATGCTAAAAGAGATGAAATGCGCCCAAGAATTCAAAATCTAATTAATGCGTATTACGAAAAAATGTATTTACCATTAGAAAAAGATTTATTATCTGCGCAGTTAAATTTATATGCAACAAAAGCAAAAGAAGCTGGTTTAGCTCCTTATGTAGCTCAATTAGCAAATGCCAATAACAATAATTTTACAAATTTTGTGAATGAATCTGTATCAAGAAGTTTCTTTGCAGATCAAAAACAAGTTGAAAACTTTTTAATTTCTCCTGATGTTGAGGTTTTAAAGAAAGATCCTCTTTATATTTTATCAAATGCATTAGTAGAGAGAGCTTCTAAACAAACAGAAGAACAAAAATTATTAAGTGATGTATATGCTAAAAATTTCCGTTTATTAGTAAAAGGATTACGTGAATCTAAAATTGGAAATATCTTATATCCTGATGCAAATTCAACGTTACGTTTAACATACGGATCAGTAAAATCTTTACCAAAAAGTACAAATCCAAAACGTCAACCAGATGTAGCTTCTAATTATTTTACAACATTAGAAGGAACAGTTGCTAAAAATATTCCTGGAGATGAAGAATTCGAAAACCCAGAAAGATTATTAGAATTAGCTAAAATCAAGGATTATGGACAGTATGCTGATAAAGATGGTTATTTACATGTAAATTTCTTATCGAATAATGATATTACTGGAGGTAATTCAGGTTCTCCTGTTATGAACGGAAAAGGAGAATTAATTGGTATTGCATTCGATGGAAATATAGAAGCAATGGCTGGAGATGTAATTTTTGATGATAAATTACAACGTACAATCAGTGTAGATATTCGTTATGTTTTATGGGTTGTAGATAAATTTGCAGGTGCGACAAACATTATCGATGAAATGACACTTGTTAAATAATAAAAGGTATTAAAAAACTTTTATATAAAGGCTTTATTACATTTTTTAAGATGTAATAAAGCCTTTTTTTATTATCATTATATTTTTTTTTAAAAATATTTATTTGAAATTGAGTATACTAAGTTTTTTTATCTAAAAAACTTAGTGTAATGGTTTGGTAGATAAAAAAAACCTTTTATATTTGCACTCGCAATACCGCAATAAACGGTGTTTAAGGAGAGTTGGCAGAGTGGTCGAATGCGGCAGTCTTGAAAACTGTTGAGGGTCACACCTCCGGGGGTTCGAATCCCTCACTCTCCGCTAAGAAAACCCAATAGAGCAATCTATTGGGTTTTCTTAGAATCACTTCCCTTTTCTTGGGAATATAGAATAATCCCTCACTCTCCGCTAAGAAAACCCAATAGAACAATCAGTTGTTTTTTTGAGGTTGTTGAAAGTTTTATTTTTCCTCAAAAAACTTATAAAAATACACTTTTATTTTATTTCACAATTATGGTTTTCCGTAAGGGATAAAACTTTTCTTAAATTATCTTTACAGAAAACTAAATTATAAGTAAAAAACAATGTTGTGTGTAATTATTAAAAACCATGGGAAATAAATGAATAAAGAAATAAAGATTGCAACATGGGTACTTTTATTTGGTGGAATACTATTAATATTAGCTCCATATTTTTTATCTAAAGAAAGCTGTTTCGGAACATTTAATGAATCTACAGGCGTAATTGGCGATACAATTGGTGGGATAACTGCACCAATATCAAATATTATTGGTGCAATATTAGTTTATTTAGCACTAAAGGCTCAAGTAAAAGCTAATGAAATAGTACAAAAACAAATTGATAGACAAGAAGCTAAAGATAGTAAAAGAAATATTAGTGAACAGTTGCATAGACTTTATAGTACATTAGAAGATAACATTAAAAGCTATACTTTTAAAGGTTTCAATAGTGATTATAATTACGACGATACAGAGCATAAAGAATATAAAGGCAGTGACGGTATACATAAATTCTTCAGAACAATAATATGTGATTTTCATCAAACTCCAGAAACTCTTTTGGAAACTACTTGTGTAACAGAGCTGTTGAGTATTATCAAGGTTTGTAATATTCTTTTACAAAAATTAAATAAAAGTAATATTGACGATAAAGATTTATTGTTTAATTTTACAAAACATCAATTTGAATATAAAATAATGCCAGCTTTGAAGAACCTTGATGAAGAAGCATTAAATCCATATTTTTGCGAAGATTGCAAGTGTAATCATGGTATTCCAGAAATTCTATTAAATGAAATAAATGAGATTAAAAACCAATTAAAATTATAACTGCACACAACATCATATTGGCGAAATGGCGGTTTAAAAGGAGAAATTAAAAGTTTCTAGTTCTTTTTGTCACAACAGCATTTTATATTTATTAACTGAAATATTATATTTTTTAGGTGCTCATGATTTTCAATACCTTTTTCATAAATTTAGAAAATAATAAAAAACTGTTGCTTAGGTGAGTGCTAAATTGAAAGTTATCGCTTTCTAATTCGTCACTATCGCCAATATGCAGCCCGTTAACTGAAATTTTAACCGACTATACTACAAATGTTTGGAAGATACAAAATCAAACTTTCTGAAAGAATCACGCTTCACTTTATTAGTATTAATTCCTATTCTCCAAGACTGAAGAATTTTATTGAAAGTAACATTCATCAAATTTGGAATGGGGATAACGAAATCGTAGAAAGTGAAAATGATATTAAAATTACGAAGACAGAACTAAAAAAACTTTTAGAAAAAAAAACACCATTACAAATAAATGGTATTATATCTGAATTTATTTGCCACTTATACTTACGTGCTAATAAATTTAAACAACATTTTCTTTTTAGCAATTTAGAAGAAAAGGGGATGAAAAAAGGTTTTGATGGCTTATATGGAATTAACGATGAGTTTTATATTTATGAAAGTAAATCTTCTTTAGAATCAACTCTTAATGCTACACATAATTCTAATATTAGTGAGGCTTACAATGATTTAAAAAAGAAAATTGAAGGATCTAATACAACTAATGATCCATGGAAAAATGCATATCATCATTCAACTCTTAGAGCCGTAAATTTTAATGATACAATTTCTAAAACATTGAAAAAACTTTCTAAAGATTATGTAAACAATAAATTTGAAAAAATTGAATCTCATAACCTGATACCAAGCTCAACAATATTTCTAGGCAACAGATATACTTCAATAGATAAAAATGATTTATTAATCAAGATTCAAAATCTAACGAGTACATATAGCTGTAAACATTTAAATGTATTATGTTTAAACAAAAACACAATTCAAAATTTTATAGATTATTTAGATGAGTAAAATAACTAGTTTAGAAAAACGCCAACTAAGAACATTAAAAAACAATGCAGAATTTATTTCTTGTTTTAAAAAACTTGGTTTTAATAATCAACTAACGTTTGAGGAATCTCAATATATACTTACAGCATCCTTAATTTTCTTTAGATATTATAACAATGATAAAAGACTAAAAGGTTATTTTAATATTGCTTATTACATAATATTGAAATATAGTTTAATTCATTCAGACTATAGACCTCTTTATGACATTTCATTGCAAATTGGCTTTTACCCAATTTCTGAATTCATTGTGAATAATAATTTAGTAGAAGAAGAATATTTACATGAGTCGATAATCAATCAAGAGATAAGAGCCTTATACAACAATTCAAGTTATATTGAAACCGTAGAGCAACATAATAGGTCTAAAGAAATCTTAGATAAAATTGCTAAAGAAGATTTGGCTTATATTGCACCAACTTCGTATGGGAAAAGCTCGATAATTCGAGAAGTTATCCAAAAAAATGATTTCGAAAAGATTGCAATTATAGTGCCTACTAAATCTCTTATTACTCAAACGTATTCTGATATCAGAAATTTAGATTTAAACTATAAACTCATTTTACATGATGAAATGTTCAACGGTGAAGAAAGATTTATTGGAGTATTAACACAAGAAAGAGCCACAAGATTAATTAATAAATTCAATATAAAGTTTGATATATTATTTATCGATGAAGCACACAATATTCTTAAAAACAACCCAAGGAATCATTTGCTTTCGAGACTTATAATGATCAATCATAAAAATAATCCCGATCAAAGGTTATTATATTTATCTCCACTTGTAAATGATACTAAAAATTTAAAAGCTAAATTCACATCTGATGGAGAAATATATGAGAGTAGTATAAAACATAACTTGAAAGCATATGAAGTTTTTTATTTAGATAAAAAGAAGAAACTATATTCATACAATAGGTTTTCAGATGAGTTATACCTCATGAATACAAATGTTGACTTTATAAAATATATACTTAATAATTCTCAACCAAAGAATTTTATATATAATTATCGTCCTAAAAATGTAGAGTCATTTGCAAAAAAACTAGCTTTAAGTTTACAAAATATAAATGATGAAAGTTTAAATTATATATCTAAAACAATTGCTAGCGAAATATCAGAAGATATTGATCTTGTAGAATTGGTAAAAAAAGGGATTATTTATTTACATGGAAAACAACCTACAATTCTTAAAGAGTATTTAGAATATCAGTATAAAGGCATGCAAAATTTAAACTTTGTAATAGCTAACTCTGTAATTTTAGAAGGAATAAATTTTCCTATAGACACATTATTTATCACTTCAACTTATGGCCTAAATGTCAAAGACCTAAATAATTTAATAGGAAGAGTTAATCGATTGAATTATGTGTTTCAGAGTTCATTGTCAAAACTTATTTCTACAATACATTTTATTGATTCAATTGAACTTACAGACAAAAGAAGTGAGATGGTAAATAAGCTCCCATTATTAAGAGAACATTCCTTTTTTGATGAAAACAAAAATCCATTAATGAATAATTATAATGTAGAAGAACTAAAAATTTCAAAAGAGGAACTAGTAAAACAAAAAGAAAAGGATAATAAATTAGTTAGTCTTACAAAATTTTTAATAAATGTAAATGACACCTCATTAGCAAGCACGATTAAGCGTAGTTTTATTGAAAATAATATCGATGATTTTTATTGGAATATTGACGTTATTATTCCAGCAATAATAGAGAACTTCGAAAATATATCTGATAAAAACAATGTGATATCTACAATATATGAAGTATTCATATTAAACATTGAAACGCAAATCAAAGATTTCGAAATTGAACGATTGAAAAACGAAAAAGCTAGAAATTATTATAAAAACTATATTGATGTCGTTCAATTATTAAGCTTACGAGATAAAATTATTTCAACTTTGAATTATTTTGATAAAAAATCTCAAAGTGAAAGTGATAGTCATTTGTTTATTGGAAGTTCATTTGGAGAAGTTGTAAATCCCTCTCCCAAATACAAAAATAATGAATACTTGCAAGAAGTTTATATAAATCTAAAAGGTAAAAGCAGACAACAATTGGCAAATATTGCACTAGTGAAAATTAAATTAGAAGAAGACTTTGTAAGTTTTAAATTGAAAAAACTAATAACCTTCCTTTATGATTTTGAACTCATAACTAAAGAAGCATATTTTTTAACTGTTTATGGAACTATTGATGAGCAATTAATTAATTTAACTAGGATTGGATTAGGTCCAAGTGTCACAAAACTATTAAAAGATAATAATCAAATAAATAATATTTCCTTTGATCAAAACGGGAATTTAATATCTAACGATGCTTTTAAAATATTCTTAGAAAGTCAATCCGAACTTTATAAATTTGAAATAAACAAATACATTAAATAAAAACTACAGCTAACATCGTATTGGCGTAATGGCAGGTTAAGGGAAAGATTGAAATTTTCTCCTTTTTTTGTTGTAACAGCCTTTTAAAACTTTTTTTAAAGTTGAAATTATAACTTATTTAAAAACGTCAAAAATAACATTAAGTGTTCGACAGAAATACCTGTCAGCCTGCTAAGAAAACCCAATAGAGTAATTACTCCATTATTAAAAGATTCTAAAAAATTAATATTAAAAACCTTTGGTAGAGAAACTAAATTTGCAACCAATGACAATACTATTAGAAAAGTTGCCTATTTTTTAATATAGAAAAATAAAAAGACTGCCAATTGGGATCGATAATTTACATTTTCCAATTGGCAATTCTGATCTTCAATTTCTTAAGAAATCAGTCTTAAGCCCTAAATCAAGAAAATAAAAGCCCCCCCTACATTATTAATTTTTTCTAGCGAAGTAGCTTCTTTTACTAGATTTTTATGCTAATGAAAAATTATTTAGAATTAATATATTGGAGTTAAAAACCAAATTCTTTACGTATAATTTCTGCTCCTGCACTTAAAGCACTTAATTTACCTCTTGCTACGTTTCGTGATAAAGGAGCCATACCACAGTTTGTACTTGGATAAAGGTTTTCGATATCTACAAATTCAAGAGTTTTACGCAAAGTATTAGCTACTTCTTCAGGTGTTTCAATGATGTTGGTTGCGACATCAATCGCTCCTACCATGACTTTTTTACCACGAACAAGTTCAATTAAATTTAAAGGTACGTTTGAATTATGACATTCTAATGATACGATATCAATATTAGATTTTTGAATTTTAGGAAAAATTTCTTCGTATTGACGCCACTCTGAACCTAAGGTCTTTTTCCAGTCATTATTAGCTTGTATACCATAACCATAACAAATATGTACGGCAGTTTGACAGTCTAAGCCTTCAATAGCCCTTTCAAGTGCAGCCATTCCCCAATCGTTTACTTCATCGAAGAACACATTGAATGCAGGTTCATCAAACTGAATAATATCTACTCCAGCATCTTGTAGTTCCTTTGCTTCTTCATTGAGTGCTTTGGCAAATTCCCAGGCCAGTTTCTCACGATTTTTGTAATGATCATCATATAGAGTATCAACCATGGTCAGAGGTCCTGGTAATGCCCATTTGATAGGTTTGTTGGTTTGTCTACGCAAAAATTTAGCGTCTTCTACAAAGACAGATTTTTGACGAGCTACATCACCTACAACTACTGGAACGCTTGCGTCATAACGGTTTCTAATTTTTACGATTTTACGATTTTCAAAATCTACACCACTTAGATGCTCAATAAAAGTGGTTACGAAATGTTGACGTGTTTGTTCACCATCACAGATGATATCTAACCCAGACAATTGTTGCTCTTGTAAAGAAATAAGTAAAGCATCTTGTTTTCCTTCCAATAACTGATCTCCCTCTAAATTCCAAGGTGACCAAAGTTTTTCGGGTGATGCCAACCAAGCAGGTTTCGGTAAACTTCCAACAATTGAGGTAGGCAATAATAATTTCTTTGACATAGAATAATTTTAATGTATTGTATTAATTAAAGAGCAAAATTGGCAGACCATTGCTCTAATAAATTTTTGTAAGGTGTAATAAAATGTTCTTCAGCATATTTGCCTTGTTCAATAGCTAATCGGCTACGTTCTTCACGATCATAATCAACTTGAGTCAGTGAATAATCTTCATGTTTAAGACTAGGTTGATAGATTTTTCCAGCTACTGAATTGGCATTGTAAATTTCAGGACGATAAATTTTCTGGAAAGTTTCCATCGTACTGATTGAGCTGATAAGCCCAAGATCTGTATAATCAGTAAGTAGATCTCCTGAATGATAAAAAGCCATCGGTGCCACAGCGTTAGGAGGCATGAAAAAACGAACTTTTAAACCCATTTTAGAGAAATACTCATCAGTCAGCGAATACTCACTTTGTATATACTCAAAACCCAGAATTGGATTATGAAACTCAGTGCGTGTATAAGTTTTATTGCTTGAAACACTTAAACAAATGATGGGAGACCTCTTAAAGTACTCTTTATAAGTTGTCGAATTAATAAAAGATTGATAAAGTTTTCCATGTAAATCACCAAAATCTTCAGGAACACAAAAATTAGATTTATTTTTATTATACTCAATTAATAAAACACTGAAATCGTAATCACGAACATAAGAAGAAAAATTATTTCCGGCAATTCCTTCGATATACTGGCCAGTTTTATTATCAAAAATATTTGTTTTTAAAACTTCAATCATCGGTAGATTCTTATCATTAATATTCATCGTTACTGTAATAATCTCAAGTTTTACAAGGTATCGGTCGGATTTTGGATTATCCACATAAGCTAATGAATTAAATCGATTGTTAATCATATTTAACGCATTACGTAAATTCTGTTGACGATTTTTTCCTCTGGCCAGATTTGCAAAATTGGTTGTCAGACGTGTTTGACTTGCAGGATGATAATTTTCATCTAAACATGTACTCTTTAGTGTGAAAGTAAAATCATTTTTGTTAGTAATTTGGATATTTTCCATGTATTTTTTTATTCTTTAGCTTTTTAATATGATTGAATATATACAATTATATATTAGAGTTTTTACCTTTCAAATTTCAAAATAAAAGATGAATTTATTTAGTTTTTTAATTAAATAAGTTAAAAATTCTTTTTCTTGTATTTAATAAAGATTATTATTTTTTTTACAGTTTAAAAAATTTAAAAAAAAGAAAATTATTCTTTTAATGATACACTTATAAAAATAAAATTTGATAAAAAAGAGTACATATTTATTGCAAATCATGAAAAGCTTTCAATATATAGCATCAAAATAGTATAACCTGTCAAGTAAAAGGGGAGGGGCAAATTTTTAGAAAACCATTATTGTAATAAAAATAATCTCTACTTTCTCATCATTTTGGATTCTTTCAAAATGTTCATGTTATAAATAAGAAACCACATTTGAGTAACTTTCAAAATTGGAATATTTTACTTGACGACTTCTTTGTATTTTTACATGCATTTTTACTTTTTTTAGAATAAAAATCATTTTTATTTTTTCAAACTTTTGTTCAAAATTAAATGAGATTTTACAAGATTATTATGCAAAGTTTGTATTTTAATTTTCTGCTTTTTATATCTTTTATAATAATAAGAGTATTACTTAGAACTCACTATTTCTAATTAGTTATTCAGTGTTTATGTGATTAACTTTTTTAGTTCTTTAATTCTTAATTATAGTAATTAAAAGTATTACGTAAGACTCAGAACTTACAACTAATTATTTCTAGTTTCTAAATTCAGACTTCGTATTTCGCAATAGGGATTGAAGTGGAAATCCTTTTACAAACTGGTGGCTGAGCAAAGTCGAAGTCTGTTTGTAAAAGATTGTAACGTAAAGCCCGGCCCGAAGGGATTGACCAAAAATGATTGCTTAATTTATTTAATCATTAAAATTACTTGGGTTATGAAATATTTATACTTGTTTGTAATAAAAAATGGTGTCACTTATTGTGTCACCATTTTCTGTGTTTTTATAGGAAGAAATTTATTACTCTGTAATGTAACCTTCGTTTTTTAATTTATTGATAATTTTATCACCAATCTCTCTTCCTAATTTTTGACCTGCTAACATAGAGTCTTGTGTGATGTTAGGTAGGTTAGTAATCATTTTTTTTCCTGATGGAGTAGAATAAAAAGCAATTATTGCATCTATATCTTCTTCTGTAAAATATTTATCATAAATAGGAAGTATAATCTCTAACATATTTGTAGTTTTAACTTCTTTAGAAAAATCATCCCAAAATTTTTGTTCTACACCTGTGTAATTCTTTTTGTAAATGTCTATCATTTTATTTACAATTTGAACGCCTACATCAATAGAATTAGTCATTTTTAATAATTTTTCAATCTTGTCTTTTTTAGAATTTGATATTTCTTGAGAAAATAATGTTGTAGAAAACAACATAAATACAGAAAGTAAAATAATTTTCTTCATTTATATTTTTATTGGATTTATAAACAAAACTAGTGAATTATTAATCAATTTATAGTAGTTTATAAGTAAAAAAGAGAATCATTAATGATTCTCTTTTTTTTAATGTATTTATCCTTCTATGAATTCTAAAAGATCTTTATTTATAGTTGCAGCTTCTGTAGTAGGCATACCATGTGGAAAACCAGGATATGTAATTAATTTTCCATTTTTTAAAAGCTTAGCAGATTTTACACCAGCATTTTCATAAGGAACAATTTGGTCATCTTCTTTTTTTGGTGATGTAAATATGATAATTGTATTTTTTTCTGACAGGTTTTTCGTTAGTTCAATTCCATTCATCTCAGGCATTTCTATGTCAAGAAATATCAAATCAACATGGTTAGATTGTAGGTAATTATATGCCTCAATTGCATTTGAAAATTCATTCGTTATAGTCAGATTTGGTATTTGTTTTGCTAGATGCATCAAAGTTGTTCTTGCAATATCATTGTCGTCTATTATCAAAGCCTTCATTGAATATTTATTTATGATTTTACACAAATATAATTTTTAATTACTCTTGTTTTTTTATTTACCAATAATTTAAAATAAACCATTAAAGTAATTTAATGTAATTGGTTTTAAAATTGGTAAAAAAAAAGATATTTTAAAAAGTTTTTCGTTGAATAGGCAAAATGAATCGTTGAATAGTATTTTTATAATAAAAAAAGACTTCCAATTAGGAAGTCTTTTTTGTTCATGTGTTTTGTTTTTAAGCCTATTACACTTTTAAGTCTGTATGAGCTCCTAAAAGTACTTTGTTATTTTTTATAATTGGATCAACTAAATCTTTTAAAAATTCTTCTGTTTGCTCAGAAGCAAAGCCAGTAAAGTTTTTAGGATCTAGCAATTCAACTAATTTCTCTTTATCTATTTTTACATTTTCATCAGCAATAATTCGCTCAATCAAATCATTCGATTTACCTTCAATTTTAACTTGCTTTGCAGCTTCCATTGAGTGTGTTCTAATAATTTCATGTAATTCCTGACGATCTCCACCATTTTTTACACCTTCCATAATGATATATTCAGTTGCCATAAATGGTAATTCTTCAGCAATATGTTTTTCTATTATCTTAGGGTAAACGACTAAACCATCTAAAATATTGTTCCAAATGATTAAAATTGCATCAATTGCAAGGAATGCTTGTGGTACTGCTAAGCGTTTATTAGCTGAATCATCTAATGTTCTCTCAAACCATTGTGTAGAAGCAACCATTGCAGGAGAAGTAGCTAATGACATTACGTATTTTGCTAAAGAAGCAATTCTTTCTGAACGCATTGGGTTGCGTTTGTATGCCATTGCAGAAGATCCAATTTGATTTTTTTCGAAAGGTTCTTCAATTTCCTTTAAATTTTGAAGTAGACGTAAATCATTTGTAAACTTGTGAGCAGATTGAGCAATATTAGATAACAGTTCTAAAGCCTGTGCATCTATTTTACGATCATAAGTTTGTCCCGATACAGCAAAAACATTTTTGAAACCAAAACGCTCAGATAATTTTTTATCTAATTCTTTTACTTTAGAATAATCCCCATCAAATAATTCTTTGAAAGAAGCAGCAGTTCCAGTTGTTCCTTTTACTCCACGAAATCGTAAAGTATCTATTCTAAACTCTAACTCTTCCAAATCTAATAAAACAGACTGTAGCCAAAGAGTTGCTCTTTTTCCTACAGTTGTTAATTGTGCTGGTTGAAAATGAGTAAATCCTAAAGTTGGTAAATCTTTGTATTGACGAGCAAATTTTGCTAAACCATCAATAACATTGATTAATTGTCCTTTGATATGTTGAAATCCATCACGAATCTGAATTAAATCTGTATTATCTCCTACAAATGCTGATGTAGCACCTAAATGGATAATAGCTTTAGCACTTGGAGCAACATCTCCATAAGTATGCACGTGTGCCATTACATCATGTCGGAATTTTTTTTCATATGCTGCTGCAACATCATAATCAATATTAGTTGCATTATCTTTTAACTCCTTAATTTGTTCATCAGTAATCTCCAAACCTAAATCTTTTTCAATTTCGGCTAATGCAATCCAAAGTTGACGCCAAGTTGAAAATTTTTTTTCAGGAGAAAAGATATAAAGCATTTCATCACTACAGTATCTAGACTCTAAGGGGTTTTGGTATTTGTTCATTGTGTTGTGTTTGTTGCGTTTAAAATTTCTTTAAAATCGTTTGTACATCCTTTACATAATATCCTTCGAATAAATAGGCATGAATAAGTAAAGGGAATAATTGTGTTACAGGTAAACGTTCTTCGTAACCAGGTTCCAAAGGGTTTATTTCTTGATAAGCATCAAAGAAAGTATCATCAAAACCACCAAATAATTTAGCCATTGCAATATCCATTTCTCTATTACCATAATATATAGCTGGATCTATAAGATTAAATTCTCCTTTTTCACCAGAAATAATATTTCCATTCCAAAAATCACCATGTATTAAAGCTGGTTTTTCTTTTGGAAAAATAGAATCAAATTGTTTACAAAGATTTTCGGCAGATTTTATTTGTTTTGATGTAATTAGTTGTTTGTTTTTTAATAATTTCATCATTGGAAGTATACGATTTTGAGCGTAAAAATCATTCCAATTATTTTCAAATTTATTTGGTTGTAAAACTATACCTATATAGTTGTCTTCTGACCAACCGAATTGATTATTTGTATTTTGATGAAGTTTTGCTAAGTTTCTACCTAATTTTTCCCAGTTAACAACAGTAGGAGTAGAAGGTTCTATCCATTCTAATAAAAGATATTGAAAATCTTTTCCTACTTCACCTAAATTTAAAATTTTAGGGATAGGAAATGTTTTTGTTTCTTTTATTGTATTTAATGCTCTTGCTTCTTTTATAAAAAGATTAGGGAAATTAGTAGCAGAATTTACTTTTAAAAAATATTTTTTATTGAACGATTCAATTCTAAATGCATCATTTATATCGCCTCCTTTTATAGGAACAATAGTTTCGATACCTAAATTTAATTGTTTTAATCGTTCTAGAATTTCGTTCATAAAAAAATAGATAAAAAAAGTTATAGCCTAACAGTTTATTGCTAGGCTATAAAGTTATGTTATTAAAATAAAGTTGTTCTAATAATGTTTTGAGAACGTTCTGGTCCTACAGAAACTAGATATACTTCTATACCTAAATATTTCTCAATGTAGTGAATATAATCTTGCGCTGTTGCAGGTAATTCATCAAAGGATTTTACATCTGTAATATCTTCTGTCCATCCTGGTAATTCTTCATATTGAGCTTCGTACTGAGCTAATTTAGTTGTAGAAGAAGTAAAATAATCAATTATTTTATTATCTTCTGTTTTGTAAGCTGTACAAACTTGTATTTTATCGATATTAGATAAAACATCTAATTTAGTAATAACTAAATGTGTAATACCGTTAATCATACAAGCATGTTTTAGAGCGACTAAATCTAACCATCCCGTTCTACGAGGACGACCAGTTGATGCTCCAAACTCGTGCCCAACCTTACGAATTTGTTCTCCTAATTCATTGTCAAGTTCAGTAGGGAAAGGTCCGTTACCTACACGAGTACAATATGCTTTAGAAACACCAATCAAGTTTTTAAGTTTAGTTGGAGGTACACCAGCACCAACACATACTCCACCAGTTGTTGGAGAAGATGATGTTACAAAAGGATATGTTCCAAAATCAATATCAAGCATTAAAGCTTGTGCTCCTTCAAATAAAACACTTTTACCTTCATCAATAGCTTGATTAATTTCTAACTCAGAATCTAAAATACGTTCTTTTAAACGTTCTCCGTATGCTAAATATTTTTCGTATATATCTTCAAATTTTAATGGTTCCTTATCGAATAATTTTTCGAATAAAGCATTTTTAACCACTAAATTTTCTTTAATTTTTTCAGCTAAAACTTCTGGATTTAATAAATCAATAGCTCTAATTCCAACACGAGCTACTTTGTCTTCATAACAAGGTCCAATACCGCGTTTTGTAGTTCCAATTTGGCTATCTTTTCCAGCAAATTCTTCACGATATTCATCTAATAATATGTGATAAGGCATAATGATATGTGCTCTTCTAGAAATGAACACATGATCTGTAGATAAACCTTTAGCTTCTAACGTACCAATTTCATTAAAAAATGCTTCAGGGTTAACAACAACTCCATTTGCAATTATACATTTTCCTTTACATTGTAAAACACCTGATGGTAATAAATGTAATACAAATTTATCTTCGCCTACATAAACAGTATGTCCTGCATTGTTACCTCCTTGGTAGCGTACAACATAATCTGATTTTTCAGCTAATACATCTGTTATTTTTCCTTTTCCCTCGTCACCCCATTGAAGGCCGACTACTACGTGTGTTGACATATTATTTGTTCGTTATTTTGTTTCTTGTCTGGAATAAAAAATGAAGCAATTCACTTTCTTGGTTCACTGCAAAGGTAATTGAAACCTTGTTTTAAACAAACATAAAAAGTAATTTAAACGAATTATTTTTTAAGATTATGTTAATAATTTTATAGAATTAAATTAACTAAAAAATAACTAGATATATGTCATTTATATGATGTAATTTTACGAACTTTTACATTAAAAAATTTCTAATATGAAAATTGAAATATGGTCGGATGTTATGTGTCCGTTTTGTTATATTGGGAAAAAATCTTTTGAATTAGCTTTAGATAAAATCCCTTATAAAGATAAAATTGATGTTGAATGGAAAAGTTTTCAATTAAATTCTAATTTATCTAAAACAGAAATTATTTCTATTGAAGATTACCTAATCAGAAGGAAAGGCTTTTCTAAAGAACAGGTAGAACAAATGAATCAACAAATCTATGATATGGGTGAGCGTGTTGGTATTCATTTTAATTTTGATGAAGTTAAGGTTGTAGATACATCTGATGCGCATAAATTAATTCACTTTGCTCAAGAAAATGGTAAAGGCTCAGAAATTGAAGAGGAATTATTTAAAGCTTATTTTATTGAAGGAAAAAATGTTGCTGATTTTGAAGTTTTATCTGATTTATCTGATAAAATTGGATTAGATAAAGAAAAAACTTTAGAAATATTAAATTCTGATTCTTATGTTTTTGATATTGCTTCTGATATTTTAGAAGCAAGAAATATTGGTGTTACTGGTGTTCCTTTTTTTGTGATTGATAGAAAATATACAATTTCTGGTGCACAGTCAATAGAATATTTTGAATCTGCATTAATTCAAGCATATGAAAAACATTATTTAAATGATTCATCTCAACTAAATGCTTCTTGCGAAATTGATTCAGATTGTTAATTAATTATGATAAAAAATAAAAAAGGATATACTTACTAAGTATATCCTTTTTTAATTGTAAATATTTTATAAAAAAATTACTCTACTTTAATTCCAAAGCTATAAGTTAATCCAATAATATTCTCTTTTGAAAATTTTGCATGCTTTAATTTATTTTTTGTAGGATCTATATCAAAATTATAAGCAGATTTTAAATCAGAATAACATAAATCTGTTCCTGAAAAAATTGCATGATTTAGATTACAATCATAAAAACTTGAATAACTAAGGTTTGCTATAGAAAAATCTACATTTTCTAATAAGCATTTATAAAATTTTGTATTTTTTAATGGAGATTCATAAAATGAAGATTCATTTAGATTACATTCAGTAAATGAAACTTTCAATCCAAATTGATTAATTTCATCCATATTAAATCCAATCATTTTACAGCGTTCAAATTCTACTTCTTGTAAACTTGTATTGATTAATTTTACATTGCTTAAGTTACAATCAATAAAACTACAATTGATAAATTTTATATCACTTAAATCAACATTATTTAGCTCACATTTAGAAAATATACATTGTTCAAATTCATTAAAGACTAAATTTTCAACAGAAAAATTAACTTTTGTAAATGTTTTATCAAAACAATAATTAGAACTCATAATACTAGTTAATCTATATTAACTTCTTGACCAAACTGTAAAATATATCCATTATTATCATAAATAGCAAATTCTCTTACATCCCAATCAAATGTTTCTATTTCGTATACAATTTCACAATCATCTTTTATAATATTCCATAATTCATCAATATCATCTACATTAAAATAAAAAGAACCAGTGAAAGTAGGTTGCTTGAAATTTGCATTTTCATTAGGGAAAGCTAACATAATTTCTACATCATCTCTTTTTAAACAAGCCCAAATCCAATCGTCATTTTGATCAGCTATCTTAAAACCTAATTTTTTATAAAATTTAGTTGTTTTTTGTAAATCTTTCGTCCAAATAATAGGACGTAATTTTTTGAAAGTCATTCTGTGTTATTTATATATTTTTCTCAATAAAAAACTCTTGTAATTACAAGAGTTTTTTATTGAGATTATTTTAAGGGTTATATTTCTTATTTAAAGCTTTTAAAATAGCCCAAGTTTCTGCATCTATAGTTCCATCATATTTTTCTGGTCGAAAATGCATTTGGAAAGCTATTATAACTTTTTTAGTTTGTGTATCCATAATACCAGTAACAGGTATTTTATAACCATACTTATTTAAACTATTTTGCACATCTGTAACAAAATATGTACTTGTTGTATCCCATGGATATTCGTCTATAAATAATAATTTATCCACATCATCATACCAAGCTCCAACTCCATATTCAGTGTATAATTGTTTCCAAGGGAAAAGTGGTCCTGGATCTGGTTTTCTACCTGGGGCAATATCAGAATGCCCAACAACATTTGTAGGTAAAATACCATATCTATTTACTATATCTTGAGTTAATTGTCCTACTTTTTTTATCTGATATTCTGGATAAGGAGCGTAATAATTTGGAGATGTAGTATTTCCTAAATTAACAATTTCTATACCAATAGAAGTGAAATTTAAATTATCAATTCCTTTCCAGCTACTAACTCCAGCGTGCCAAGCACGTTTTGTTTCATCGACTAAAAGATTAATTGTTTTATCATCATAATCATTTACTAAATAATGAGCACTAACATCTTTTTGAGTTAAAACTTTTAATGATAAATCAGTATTTATAGCTGTATAATGTAAAACTAAAAATCGTACTCTTTCATCTTGTGAAATAGAAGGGAAATAGTCCGTTGAAACTTTATAATCTTTTAATTTGGCAATATTATTTTTATCAATTTTATCAATATTACTTTTATTCTGAGTAGAATTATTTATACTTGTATTTACTGTAGTGCCTTGGTTATATTTATATGTTTGATTTGTAGGTACTTTATTTACTTTTTTTACTGGCGTTTTTTGTGTTGTACATCCACTTAAAAAAATAAAACAAGAAATACCTGTCAATAATAATCTATTTAAATTCATTGTTGCTTTTATATTGTATCCTTAATGGTTAACCAAAATTAAGCCAAAAATTTTAATTTTTTTTAAAAAATATTTGTTTAGGAATAAAAGAGACTATATATTTGCATCCGTTTTAAAGCAGATATCAAATCTTAAATTTTAAAATAGGAGAGGTGCCGGAGTGGTAACGGAGCAGATTGCTAATCTGTCATCGGGTAACCGATGCCAGGGTTCGAGTCCCTGTCTCTCCGCTTATATTTTATTATGACCGAATCGGGGTGTAGCGTAGCCCGGTCATCGCGCCTGCTTTGGGAGCAGGAGGTCGCAGGTTCGAATCCTGCCACCCCGACAAAATTCAATGAATTTTTGGATCGGTCCAGTAGCTCAGCTGGATAGAGCAACTGCCTTCTAAGCAGTAGGTCTCAGGTTCGAATCCTGACTGGATCACATTACATAATAGGTTACCTTTTAGGGTGACCTATTTTTTTTATTTATAATAGATAAACATTTTTATCATTTTCAAAGATATGGTTAAGTGTGATGTTTTTAAATCATCTTAGTAAATAGCTTAATGAATACATATAATTTATTAGAATAATAAAGAGCTACATTATTTTATTACTGTTAAAGTATAATAGTAATATTTGAAAACAAAATTAACATTACTATTTATTCTATTTTCTTATTTCATGTGTTCAATTAACAATTATTGATTGGAATTGTAAAAAAAGAAAAGGTGTCTGTTTTTACAGCAAATCAAAATTATATTAAATTTTTATTTTAATGATGATAGAAAATTTAATTCTAATACTACTCTTGGTGATTTAATTTATAGTTACTCTCTTGTGAAAAGAAAAATAGATTTCGAATTATTTGCTTGTAATTTTTTAATGAGAAATATTTTTCACAAAACTCTTTTTTTTAATTAAAAGTGGTTTTATTTACTAATTAAGACCAATAAAATTGATTTTAACAAATCGTTTTAGTTTTTAATAATCAAAAATTATATCATTCTATTTTTTGAATTCGGGCAATCCCTTCAGGTCGCGCTTTCCGTTTCAATCTTTTTACTTCGCTAGGATGCTTCGCAAAAAGG
>NZ_DAMCLZ010000007.1:0-155189 GCF_032109125.1 Chishuiella sp. | reverse complement strand
GTTAAGCCTGCCTGCGCCGATGGTACTGCTACTAGCGGGAGAGTAGGTCGTCGCTAGTTTTTAGAAAAGAATCCTCAAGTGAATAACTTGGGGATTTTTTTATGCCTATACTTTACGTACAATGTACAGAGTAAAATGTACAAAGTATCTGGGGTTGTTAAGTTTAAAATAAATGTATTACTAAACGTAAAGCTTATTACTTCATGTGTAAGCCTCACTTAATCGAACATGCTTTATGTAGGAAAATTAATTTAATTTATTAATTTTAAAACTTCTTTTTAAAGCGAAATTTAGTAGATTTTGTAATCAAAAAGATAATAACCAAAATGGTTATAGAGAATTGATTAATGAATTTAATCCATCAAATATAAATGGAGGATATAAAATTTCAGAATATTTATAACTATTTGATTTAAAAAAAATGAAGTTCCTCGATTATTATTCCTCTTTTTTTACAAAAAAATTATCATTATGAAATTATATATAAAATTAATCTTGATTACATTAACATTATTTTCTTGTAGTAATAAAGCTGAATTTGAAAAACATTTAATAAATAATAAATGGGTATATAATCCTTATAATAAATTTCAAAGTAATATTGATTTTAATTATTATCTTAAATTTTATGATAATTACAGTTATAAAAATTATTTTATTAAATCTGATTTAGAATTTGTAATGTTAGATAGAACAGAAGAAAATTTATGGAAATATAATGAAAAAAATAAAATTCTTACAATGTCTAATAATGAGTTTAGAATTTTATCTATTAATAAAGCCAATGATACTATTTACTTGAAAAATATTAAAACTAATGACAAATCCTATTTATTCAAAATAAGATAATTGGTAGAGTAGGTAAGTAGTTTTGATTTACAAAATACTTACTTCTAGTTTTCTAAATTCAGACTTCGTAAGTTGCAATAGGGATTGCAGTGAAAATCCTTTGTAAACTATTCTATTTACATTTAACAACTTATTTATTTTTTTGTAAAGATTGTAACGGAAAGCCCGGCCCGAAGGGATTACCATAAAATATCATAAAAAAATCCAAAATTTAAATTTTGGATTTAATAAGTTATTTATAATTTTTATTGATCTTCTTCATCTTTTGAGTTTATTTTTTTTAATAAATATGCTCCTTTAAATAAATATTTTGTGATATTTAATTTATAATAATCATAAGACATGACAATACATAGAGTAAGACATACGATGTAGAATGTATAGTATTTTATCTCGTAATATAATATTCCTGATATTATTGCACCTAACATATATGCAATCATTATACTGAATAATAATTTTCCTTTTTCTCTTACTTTTATATCGTTTCTGAATTGTTCTTTTGTTAACATTGATAAGGTTATAGCTAAATCTGTTGTTAAACCAGTAAGGTGAGTTGTTTTTACTGATCCATTAGAAATACTTGCTGTTAATCCATTTTGTAATCCCATAGCAAATAATAGGAGAGTTACTAATAATTCTGTTTCATATAGTGTTTCTGTATAGAAAAATTGTAGATATACTCCGACAATTAGAATACATATAGTTTCTATGATGATGGGAATTGCATGTGCTAAGTATCTTCCGACATAAGAGTTTCCGTGAATGATTAATAAATTAGAGAACATACTACCTGTAAAAAATATAAGTATCCATAAGAAAACTACAGCAGCTTGTATCCAGTTTCCTTTTGATATTTCTTGAGCAAGGATGGCATAATGACCAGTAATATTTGATGTAAAGGCAAAGAATATAATCACAGAAAGAACATTTACCATGCCTGCAGAAAAAGCTGATAATGTTCCAAGTTTTAGATTATCTAAATATGTTCTATGGTTGCTATATTTTCTTAGCATAAGTTGTATTATTTTTAGTAAAAGTTATTTTTACAATTCCTCTTACTTGTAAGTCTAGATTAATATAAACTACAAGTTTATCTTTTGAGAGTTCTTGTACTTGATAAGATTCTTTATTATTTGTTGTTAGATCTTTTATTTCAATAATATTTCCTCTTCCTTTTAACTTCCAGCTTAGTTTATCTTTTTGTTGTTTTTCGTTGTTTTTAATTTTTAGTTGACTGTCTTTTTCAAAGACTAAATTATCAACATTATCTATCATTAATTCATGACCAATTTCTTTATCTTGTATTTGTGAAATATATGATTTTATTTGATGATCTTCATAGTTTACTCTCTCAAATTCTAAACTTTCTTTGTGCCATGACCCAAGAATATTATCTTCAGTTCTCCTTCCATTTATAACAATTGTTAAAGCAACAATAGCAGCTATAAAAAGAGAAATATATATTAGTATTACTTTTGTTTTCATATCGTTCTATTTTTTTAAGTAAACAATTCACTAATTACTCCAGATTGTTCGAATTCTGAAATAAGGTTAGTGTTTATTTGTATTTCTTTTTTTGGAATAGAAGAAGTTGTTATATAAGGTAATAGATCGAAACTTTTTTTATTTATAAAGTTTAATTCATAAGTTTTAGAAATAATAAAATAATCGACATTACTATATTCAAAATAATTACTGATATAAGCTTTTGTTTTGAAAGGAATAATATCAATACTTATTTCTGAAATTATACTTTGGTGAGCGTTTTTGATTACCTCATAAGCTTCAACAAATTCCGTTGATTGTAATTTTTCTATGATACTATCTTTAGAAAAGAATAATAAATCAGTAATAGAACTTGTAGATTGGTATCCATGTATTAATACAATATTAAAAATTGTATTAGTAGATTGTTTTAATAATTTATTTAAAACGTTTAAAGAGTTAACAGAAAAATCTGTTGGTATAAATACTTTTCTAGTTTCTTGCATGATGTATATTCATTTAAATAGTACATCACAAATTTACATATGAGCTGATTAGAGTTGATTTAGAACGATATTATAATGTTATTAGATTTATAGAATATTATTAGAAACAGATTAAAAAGTAATTAATTTATAGTTCATAATTACCAAATGGAAGATTAATTTGTACAGTTGTGCCTATGTTTTCTTTTGATTTTACAATTAGTTCTCCATTATGCATTTTTATAATATTTCTACTTAATGGTAATCCTATTCCATATCCTTCAAAACTAACAGTGTTAGAAGCTCGGAAATAAGGATCATAGATGTATTGTAAATCAGAATCAGGTATTCCAATACCACGATCTTTTATGATGATGATAATTGAATTGTTTGAAGCAGCAAGAGCTAAGCTAACTTCTCCATTGTTTGAGTATTTGCAAGCATTAGATAAAATATTTGAAATAGCTAGGTGTAATAATTGTTCATTACCTTTAATCTTTAACATTTTTGGATTCTCAGGTAACATACTAAAATCAATTTTTATTTTATAATTCGAATTAATTTTTTGTAAATTATCTTTTACGTTTAATAAAATTTCATCTATTCTAACTTTATCAAATTTTTGAGATTTACCATCAAAACCAGTTTTGGCAAGAAATAATAAAGCTTTTGTTTTATTTCCTAAATTTTCGGCTGCAAAAAGTATATTTTGTAGTGCTTTTTCATATTCTTTAATACTTCTTTCTTTACTTAAAACTAATTCAGCTTCACCAATTATAGAAGTTAACGGTGTATTAAGTTCATGCGAAGCATTACTAATAAAGTTTTTTTGAGTTTCGAATGCAGTTTCTAACCGATCTAACATACCATTAAAAGTATGACTAAGTTCATTAATAGGATCTTTTTCCTTGTTTTGATGTACATCAAGTCTTAAATGAAGGTTCTCTGAACTAATTTGGTTAACGTTTTCGATAATTTTTTTTGCAGGTTTTATTAATGTTCTATATACTAATTGTGAAACAAGAATCATTAATAATATAGAAAAGATTATAGAACTTATAAGTACATTTCTTAAATATGTTATATGAGTTGAATAGTATGGATTATTAGATGAAACAGCAATTATATAGGTTTCATTATTTTTTTTATACAGTTTACTAGAAATAAATAGATCATCACTATTGTACTCATATTCACCATTAGTAATAGTTTTTTCTATAAGCTTTTTAGGTAAAATGCTGTTAGTATTATTGTTTTTTATAGGAATTATGTATTCTTTTTGATTAGGTAAATTATCTAATGAAGATATTAATGAAATATGATCCTTGTTATGATCTTTTTCAGAAATAATTATATTTACTCTAGTTTCTAAACGTTTATAAAAATCCACAAATTCGTAATTAGAAAAAGAACAGTAAATATAAACTGTTAAAAGAGAGGTATATAAAATAAATATACCAATAATAATAAGAACAGTTTTATTAAGTGTTTTCATGTAAGTTTTTTACCTATTAATTAAATTATTCATCTTTTAATACATATCCCATTCCTGTAACAGTATGTATTAATTTTTTAGAACCTTCTTTTTCAATTTTTTTTCTAAGATAATTAACATAAACATCAACAACATTAGTTCCTATTTCATAGTTAATTCCCCATACATTATCTAATAAATCAGATCGATTAATAACTTTAGTTGGATTTTTAATAAATTCAAGAAGTAATCTGTATTCAGTAGAAGTTAAAGAAATTTCTTCTCCAGCTCTAGTAACTACTTTTGTGTAATCATTAACCTCTAAGTCAGCAAATTTATAAGTATCATTTTGTAATTTAACTGATGAATGATCAAAGTATTCACTTCTTTTCAGTAAATTTCTAATTCTAGCTTTTAATTCAATTAATTTAAACGGTTTAGATAAATAATCATCAGCACCAGAATCAAGTCCTAGAACAATATTTTCTGCACTTCCTAAGGCAGTTAGTATTAGTATAGGAATATTCTCTTGATAATTCATTTTTCTAATTTCTTTGCATACTTCTAAACCATTCATTTTTGGTAATAAGATATCTAGAATAATTAGGTTAAAAGATTCATTTTTTAATAAATCAATACCTTTTAATCCATCATCTACATGTGTCACTTCATATCCTTCTTCTTCTAAACATTGTTTTATTAAGTCAGCTACATGTAATTCATCTTCTACTAGAAGTATTTTATTCATAGTTTTATTATATTTATCTAAAATATCAATACAACGAAATTAATTATTTATTTTAAATAATTAAGGGTATAAAATAATTAAACCTGTCGATAGACAGGTTTAATTAAAAAATTAATATTATATATTTATTTTTCTATATCAATAAGAATTTTAACTTGTTCAGGGCTATTTACTAAAGCTTCAAAACCTTTATCAACAATTTCGTCTAATTTTATTTTACTAGTAACTAATTTTTCTGCAGGAATTCTTCCGCTATCAATAAGAGCAATAACTTCAGGAAAAATATTTCTGTATGCAATAACTCCTTTAATTGTTAATTCTCTTAAAACTTGACTTAAAGGATCTGCTGTTACAGGTTTTCCAAATAAAGCAACAAGAACTGCTGTTCCTCCATTTCTCAAACTTTTTAAACCAGTATCATAAGAAGCTTGTACACCAGCAGCATCTAAATATACATCAGCTCCCAAGTTTTTAGTCAATTTTCTTACTTGCTCTGGAATATCTTTTTCTGTAGCATTTATAGTATGAGTAGCTCCAATTTCTTTTGCTTTTTCTAATCTTTTTTCTGCAACATCCGTTACAATTACTGTTGTAGCACCTGCAGCAATAGCAGCTTGTACACATAATAAACCTATAGGTCCTGCACCAGAAACTAAAACGGTTTGACCAATTTTTAAACCACTTTGTAAAACTGCATAAACAGCAACAGCTGTAGGTTCTACTAATGCTCCTTGTTCAAAGCTCATACTATCAGGTATTTTATGTACCATATAGTCTTCTACAACTACATAATCAGCAAAACCACCATTAGAACTTAAACCTACAAATCCAAGAGGCTCAGAAAGGTTATATTCTCCAGAAACTAAAAACGGACTTTCAGGATTTTTATAAATAGGTTCAACAACAACACGGTCTCCTTTTTTAAAGTTTCCAATTGCGTTTTCACCAACTTCTTCTACAATTCCAGAAAACTCATGTCCTAATGTAGTTGTTCCTTGATGTCCCGTTAGAAGATAAGGTTCTTTAACTGGAATTAATTGAGGTCCATGAACATATTCATGAAGATCAGATCCACAAATTCCGGCATATTTTACAGCAATTTTAATTTGTCCTTTTTTGGGAGTTGGAACTTCTGTTTGTTCTACACGGATATCTTTTTCAGCATACCATCGTGCGGCTTTCATAGTACTCATAATCTTATTATTTTTCTCTATTTAAAGGTAAGAATAATGCAAAAAATAACTTTAACAATAAGCTATGATTGAAATCATAATAAATAAAAAATCCGAAAATCATTAAATTTTCGGATTATATAAATTTTATTAAAAATAGAATTATCTATTTTTAATATCAACGTAATCACGTAATGGCGCACCAGTGTATAATTGACGAGGACGACCAATAGGTTGATTTGTAGAACGCATTTCAATCCATTGAGCAATCCATCCTGGTAAACGACCAACAGCAAACATAACTGTAAACATTTCAGTAGGAATATCCAATGCTTTGTAAATTATTCCTGAATAGAAATCTACATTTGGATATAAATTTCTTGATTTGAAATAATCATCTTCTAAAGCAGCTAATTCTAATTTTTTAGCAATTTCTAAAATAGGATCATTAATTCCTAATTTTTCTAAAACATTATCAGCAGCAACTTTTATGATTTTTGCACGAGGATCAAAGTTTTTATAAACACGATGACCAAATCCCATTAAACGGAAAGGATCGTTTTTATCTTTTGCTTTGTCTAAGTATTTTTCTACATCACCACCATCATTATGAATAGCTTCTAACATTTCTAATACAGCCTGATTTGCTCCACCATGTAAAGGTCCCCATAAAGCAGAAATACCTCCTGAAATAGATGCAAATAAACCAGCGTGAGAAGAACCAACTAAACGAACACTAGATGTTGAACAGTTTTGTTCGTGATCTGCATGTAAAATAAGTAACTTGTCAATCGCATCAATAATAACAGGATCGATATCTAAATCTTGACCTGGTTTTTTGAACAATAATTGATAGAAATTTTCTACATATGATAAATTATCATTTGAATAATTTACAGGTAATCCTTTAATTTTTCTTTGTGTCCAAGAAGCTAAAACAGGAAATTTACCTAATAAAGTTACAGCAGTACGATATAGATCATCTGGAGTACAAACATCTGTACATTGAGGGTTAAAAGCTGATAATGCAGCAGTTAAAGATGTTAAAACTCCCATAGGATGTGCAGAACTAGGGAAAGCATCTAAAATTTTAATTAAATCCTCAGATACATAATTGTATTCATTAATATCTGCAATAAACTGATCTAATTCAGCTTCTGTAGGTAATTCTCCTTTAATTAACAAATACATTACTTCTACAAAAGAAGATTTCTCTGCTAATTGTTCGATAGGATAGCCACGATACATTAATTTTCCTTCTTCACCATCTAAAAATGTAATTTTAGATTCACATGACCCTGTATTTTTAAACCCTGGATCCATTGTAATTAATCCAGTAGCAGTTCTTAACTTAGAAATGTCAATAGACTTTTCGTCCATTGTACCAGTTGTAACGGGAAGTTCCAACTCATTTCCATTGTAATTTAATATTACCTTATCTGACATTTTAATAGTTTATATTATAATTTATTGCGTAATTTACAGTTTTTTTTTATTTTATAAAACTGATTAAAATCACAACAATTTAAATTATTGTTTCACTTTGAAAGCTCTTTTTCCTGGGAAAATAGCAGTTTCTCCCAAGATTTCTTCTATACGTAATAATTGATTGTATTTTGCCATACGATCAGATCTAGAAGCAGAACCTGTTTTTATTTGTCCAGTATTTAAAGCAACAGCTAAATCTGCAATTGTAGCATCTTCTGTTTCCCCTGAACGGTGAGACATTACTGCAGTATATCCTGCATTTTGTGCCATTTGTACAGCTTTAATTGTTTCTGTTAAAGTACCAATTTGGTTGAATTTAATTAAGATAGAGTTAGCAGTTTCAGTTTCAATTGCTTTATCTAATTTCTTAACATTAGTTACTAATAAATCATCTCCAACTAATTGAACACGGTTTCCGATTTTTTCTGTTAAGATTTTCCAACCTTCCCAGTCGTTTTCATCCATACCATCTTCAATAGAAATGATTGGGTATTTTTCTGATAATTCAGCTAAATAAGAAGCTTGTTCTTCAGAAGTACGAATAGCACCTTTATCTCCTTCAAATTTAGTATAATCATATTTACCATCATGATAGAATTCAGAAGAAGCACAATCTAAAGCAATCATAATTTCTTCTCCAGCTTTGTAACCAGCTTTTTCAATTGCTAAAATAACTGTATCTAAAGCATCTTCTGTTCCTTCAAAAGTAGGAGCAAAACCACCTTCATCACCTACAGCTGTAGATAAACCTCTATCATGTAAAATTTTCTTTAATGAATGGAAAACTTCAGTTCCTTTGCGTAAAGCATCTGAAAAAGATTCTGCTTGAACTGGCATAACCATAAATTCTTGGAATGCAATAGGAGCATCTGAATGAGAACCACCATTTACAATATTCATCATAGGAACAGGTAATGTATTTGCATTAACACCACCTACATATCTAAATAATGGTAATCCTAATTCTTCTGCAGCAGCTTTAGCTACAGCTAAAGAAACACCAAGAATAGCATTAGCACCAAGTTTTGCTTTATTTTCAGTTCCATCTAAATCAATCATCACTTGATCAATCAAGTTTTGTTCGAAAATAGAGAAACCTATTAATTCAGGAGCAATTACCTCATTAACATTTTCAACTGCCTTTAAAACTCCTTTTCCAAGAAATAAATCACCTCCATCTCTTAATTCTACCGCTTCATACTCTCCTGTAGATGCACCAGATGGAACTGCAGCTCTACCTACAATACCAGTTTCAGTTATTACATCAACTTCTACAGTTGGGTTACCACGAGAATCTAAGATTTGTCTTGCATGAATGTGTGAAATAATACTCATATTTAATTTTTTTAATTTGTGAAAAATTTTGATTTACCAAAAATAATGGATTTGTGTAATTTTTACAACGAAAACATGATTTTTTAAGAATAATTTAATTTTCCAAATTTAGCATTTCAAATTTAATTATTCTCTTTTTTTAGAATTAATTAGTTATTGTAAGTACTCCATTTCCATTATTGAATACTTGGTATGTTCTTGGTGCTCTATTTGCAACCTTTGTTGGCTGCCCTGTAAGCAGAATCCATTCTGCACCATCTTCATCACATACAATCTTTATATCATCTTTTACATATAATTGACTTTTATCTGTTGGACAAATATGTGGAGCATTACGGTCATAAGCTTTATATCCAGAAGTTGTACGTACAACAATAAGTCCTTTTGTACCAGCAGTTACGCCATTTACATATACCCACCCACCAGGATTATTAAGATTAGAATAAAGTGGTAAAGTAGTATTTATAACAACATTTATGGTTGTTAAGGGCACGCAACTTACTGTTCCATCATCAGAACTACAAGATTGCAAAGAATAGAACAAGATTGATAGAACTACAATCTTATTTAGAATGATTTTAATAAACTGTTTCATTTTTCGTTTGGTATAAAAATTTTCTTATCTTTGTCTAAGAATAACCAAATAGTCCTGCGCATATTCATAAATATGTGTAGGATTATTTATTTATAAGACCTAATTAATAAAAAAATAAATAAACATTGTTGTTATGGCAAATATACAATATGTAACGAAAGAAGGATTAGAAAAGTTACGTCAAGAGCTTCATCAATTAGAAACTTTTGAACGTCCAAAAATTTCACAACAAATAGCTGATGCAAGAGATAAAGGAGATTTATCTGAAAATGCTGAATATGATGCTGCGAAAGAAGCTCAAGGTATGTTAGAAATGCAGATTGCTAAATTAAAAGAGGTTGTTGCTAATGCTCGTGTAATTGATGAATCAAAGTTAGATCATTCTAAAGTATCAATTTTATCTAAAGTAAGAATCAAAAATACAGCAAATGGACAAGAGTTGGTTTATACTTTAGTTCCTGAATCTGAAGCAGATTTAGCTAAAATGAAAATTTCTGTAAATACTCCGATAGCAAAAGGTTTGTTAGGAAAAGTTTTAGGTGATACTGCAGAAATAACATTACCTAATGGAATGACTTTAAATTTTGAAATTTTAGAGATATCTTTGGACTAAAATTAAAAAGAAATGGCTAGCATTTTCACTAAAATAATAAATGGAGAAATTCCTTCATATAAAATTGCAGAAAATGATAAATTTATTGCAATATTAGATGCTTTTCCTCTAGTTGAGGGACATGTATTAGTAGTTCCTAAAAAAGAGGTAGATAAAATTTTTGAACTAGATAAGGAAACTTATTTAGGACTTATGGATTTTTCATATGAAATTGCTCAAGCCATAGAAAAAGCTATTCCATGTCGTAGAGTAGGTGTAGCTGTTATTGGTTTAGAAGTACCACATGTTCATGTACATTTGGTACCTCTAAACACAATGCAGGATATAAATTTCACAAATCCAAAAATTAAAATATCTGCTGATAGAATGAATGAGATCGCAGATAATATTAAATCATATTTATAAGATGAATAAATACATTAAATTAGTTATTGCTGCTTTACTAATAGCATTAGGAATATTTTTATTTACAATTCGTGAATATGGCTGGGGAGTTGTTTCTTTATTATTGGCAATTTTTCCAGTTTTATTTTATTTCAGAAATGAAAACATTTTATTAGCCTTTTGGTTTTTACGTAAAGAAGATATGGTAAAAGCAAAAAAATGGTTAAGTAAAATAACAAATCCTTCTTCACAGTTAATTCCAAAACAATTAGGTTATTACAATTACATGAAAGGAATTACAGAAGCACAAGATAATATTTCTTTATCAGAGAAATATATGAAAGAAGCTTTGAATTATGGTTTGTCTTTTGATCATGATCGTGCAATGGCAAATCTTTCTTTAGCTGGTGCTTCTATGTCTAAGGGAAAAAAGAAAGAAGCTGAAGTATATTTAAAAGAAGCAAAGAAAAACGATACAAAAGGAATGTTTACTGATCAGATAAAAATGATGACTGGTCAAATGAAACGTTTTAATGTTAGTAATTCTCAATTACAAAACCCAAATATGCGTCATAAAGGACGTAAATTTTAAATGGATATTTCTAAATTAACACAAGAAACATCTTCGAATACAGAAAAATGGAAAAAAATTGAAGAATTTTTCCAAGAAAATTTTACAGATGGTCAAAAGCCAGATTTAGATACAATTCTTTTTTTAATCGGAGTTCAAGAACTTGGGCAAGGTAAAAAGAAATTTAAGAAGGATGATAAGCTAAATTTATTGCATATTGCTGTTTGTAGAGTTTTAGAGCCATTTGGTTTTTATCGTTTTGATGGTAATGATCCTGATGGATGGCCACATTTCGAATTATTGGAAGATTTACCTCCATTAAAAACAAATGAGCAAACATTGCTAATGAAATATGCAGTGATACAGTATTTTGAAGATCAAAAAATAATAAACTTCGAATCTTAATTTTAAGATTCGGAGTTTTCTTTTTTATATTGTTTTACAACGACTTTATCTGCTTCTAATGTAAAGTTTTTTTCTTTTAAATCCTTTGGATCAATCCAAAGCAGTTCTGCTATATCAGCATCAAGAACTTTTAATTTCTTTAATTCTTTTGCAGTTACTGTTGCTTTATAATATATTAACAATACTTGTTCTTTTGAATTGAAAGCATTTAACTTAAAAAAATCTTGTGTATAGAAATGAGATTGTACATCTACATTGATATTTAATTCTTCTAATATTTCTCTTTTTACACAATCTTTTGTTCCTTCACCAAATTCTAAACCTCCTCCTGGAAATTTATAAATTAATTTTCCTTGAAATGGTTCATGTAAAACCAAAACTTTTCCATTGTTTTCTAATAAGGCGTAAACTCGTACATTAAATGGTTTCATAAGCAAATGACAATTTTATATAAATATAATAAGTTATCTTCCAAATTATGATACCTGTCAGTGAAAAATATCATTTTTTTTATAATAATATTATTTTTAATAATGTCTTGTTGAAAAAATATATAAAATAAAATACAAAAAAATTGTACAATACAATTCTTATATTATTTTTGTTCAATCTCTTAAATTTTATAGATAAAATTGAAAAATTAACAAATGACTTTATATAAAAAACACATGATTAAACAAATTGCACTTGGCTTTTTTATAGCTATATCTTCTTTCTCTACTGCGCAAGTTACTTCTATGATTAATAAGGAGAATACCGATTCTTCGACAAAAGTTTATGGTTTTTCTTCACTTAATGATAAAACAAAGGCATATGAAAAATATAACTTTTTATTAGAAAATACTGCTGCTGTAGAATTTTCTAAGCCTTTATTAGAATATGGTTATCAATCATCTAATATGCAAGCACAAGAAAACGGCGTCATGATATATATGGTAAAAGATAAAAAAATAGTTGACCAATGGTTTATAAATCCAACTTTTTATAATGTTTTTCATGATGGTATAGCTTATTCTTATGATGCTGATAAATTAGGAGTTATTGCGGAAAAATATCCTTTATTATACAAGGAAGATAAAAGAACATTTGTTTCTGAGAAAGAATATAAAAAACAAAGAGATAATTTTTTCAAAGATCCTTATAATTTAATTATTACAGAACCAGATTTTACTTACCAAGGTTATTTTGATATTCAGTTTCCAAAAAATGAACAATTTAAAACGGTAGAGGATGTACAGAATTATTTGAAACCAATTGTTGAGAAATTAACAAAAAAGAAATTTGATATAAGTTATGGTATTACAGAAAAAAATATTTTGGATAGAAATCAATTTACTTTATCTGTTGCTGGAGATGAAAACATCTATAAAAAAATAAAACTGCAGCCAGAATTAACTAAAGGAGAATGGATTCCTACAGTTTATGAAGTTACGATTTATAGAAAAATGAATTAGAAAAGGATATGAAATATATGAAATGCGATGAATAAACTTTATCGCATTTTTTTTATTGAAAATATTTTAAGACAAATTTATCCACTTAATAACGACTTTATAATTAGTTTACTAAATAAAAAGTTATCTTTGCAAAAATTTAAAATTTACAAATGAAATTAGAGACATTTTTACAGGAAAGAAGCGGAAATCAATGCGAATTATCTGGTGCAACTACAGATTTAGTTATTTACGAAGTAAATCCAGATGCTAGTAGCAATCCCGACAGAAATGTACTTATTTCTCAGAAATGTGTAAATCAAATCGAGAAAAAAGAAGAATTAGATAGTAATTTTTGGGAATCGTTTTTATTAACTTCAATGTGGAGTGAGGTTCCTGCTGTACAGGTTCTTTCTTGGAGAATGCTAAACCGTTTCCGTAATGAATCTTGGGCAGTAGATGCTCTTGATATGATGTATTTGGACGATGAAAATATGGAATGGGCAAAAGCTAGTGGAGATCACGAAGGTGATGGAAATGTAGAATTGCACAAAGACTGTAACGGAAATATTTTAGCAAACGGAGATTCTGTATCTCTTATAAAAGATTTGGATGTTAAAGGTTCATCTATCAACGCTAAAATTGGAACAGCTGTAAGAAATATAAGATTAGTACACGATAATCCTGAACAAATAGAAGGAAAGGTAGATGGACAATTAATTGTTATCTTAACTAAATTTGTTAAAAAACAAGGATAAAATATAGATGGTAGAAATTGCTGTCATTACATTATAAAAAATCAGTTAATTGTAATTAGCTGATTTTTTTTATTCTTTTATCAATTTATATTCTGGACTAAAACTATCTAGAATTTTATCTGTTTTGTTTGGTAAAAAATAACAAATAATATAGATTCCCAAATATATAAATGGTAATGTTATTGCCAAAATTATATTAATATAGACAATATTATAATTCATCATAAGATAGTATTGTAACAGAAGATTAAATATAGTAGATGAAAAACAAATAAAATGATAATTTTTATAAATAATATCTACCAAAATTAGTTTGTAGCCAATTTCTTTTTGCTTCTTTTTATAATTAATTTTTAGCCTTACAAATTGCGCTAATAAAATACCATAAAGTAAAACTGTAGAAATTAGAAGAATATTTTTAGGAACAAATAATGCTAAACCAAATTGAATAAGCATATATAATATCATTAAACCTAAATATTCTTTCTTTTGTAAATGTTCCACATAACATTTTTTTATTAAATTAAGGTACTTATATTCTAATTTTCTTTTACGTCCATTTACAAGATAAGAAAACCCAAAAATACCAAATTCAGCAAAAACATCTTTTAATGCTTTTTCAAAAGAAATAGTATTGTCTTTTTCCCATTTTTCTTCAATTGCACAAGCTAAATGGTCTACAAGTTCTATTTGCAAATCGTAATATTCTACATAATGTTCTTTTGTAAACTCAAATAATTTTTCGATTTCTTCGGCAGATACTTTTTTCATAGTGTTTAGATGTTTTTGGGTTGTAAAAGTTGTTGTAGTTGTTCCAAAGTATTAACAATAGATTGCAATCTATTTACCGATTCTTTTTCACCGAACTCAGTTAATTTGTAATATTTTCTAATTCTACCATCTATTTTTTCAGCTTCAACCTCTATAATTCCTTGTGCTTCTAATTTATGGAGTGCAGGATAAAGAGCACCTTCTTTTATCTCTAACTGATTATTGGACATCAATTTTATTTTTTGTGTCATTTCATAACCATACATTTTACCATTATCTTGTAACAGTTTCAATAGAATGGGCTGTAAAGAACCTTTGTACAATTGTGAATCTATCATATACCTAAGACTATTAGGTAAATATAATAAAAAAATATAAATAACTGAAAAATAATTTTTTATTTGGGCAATCACTTCGTATCGCGCTTTATCGCTCCCAATCTTTTTACTTCACTAGAACGCTCCGAAAAAAAGGATTTCTGCTTCAATCGCTATTGCAAATTAAGATTTGAGGTACTAGATTTTATATCCTAAACATTCTAAAGACTCTGATTGTTCTTTAAACTTTAAAGTATCTTTTTTTATTTATAGTATTTGACGTATATCCACTATATTTTAATCCAAAATAATAATTAAAAAGGTAAATTTTGGGTTTGAAATTATGCTTTTGGAATAATTATCCTATCAACCTTTTATTTTTATCAATAATATTATTAGTAATAAAGGGACTAAGTAATAAATTAATATGGAATAAGCTATCCAATATGGCTCAATAACAAAATTTATTTCTAAAAAATAAATTATTATAATATACAGAATTAAGAAAGTTAGAATTGTTAAAGATATTCTTAATAATGATTTTTTATAAAAAATCATTATTAAGAATATAATAACTGATATTGGAATTATATATGTGTAAAAATTTCTCATAATATTAATGTTTAATCCTCCTTTCTTTTTCAGTCCCTTTTAAATATGTATTAACGTTATCTAAAATCTCTTATCATGAGGTAATTTGCTATGTTGTAGAATACTTTTTTAGAGCTAAAACCATATATACTTATGATTGACTAGTAATAGCAAATGTTATAGTTCTATCTTTATTTTGCTTTAAATCAAATCTAATAATTCCTTTTCAAGATAGTTTTCATAGTTTGAAATGTTAACATTGAATAATTTTTATTTTCCTAAGTCAAAAACAGTACAATGTTTATCATAATTCATTATTTTACATATCTAGGATTCTCTTTATTTTTCATCATCTTATAAACGCTTCTACCAATACCTTTTGTTATAGCAGATAAGTTATCAAAATCAATAATTGAGATATCATCATTCTTTTGATGATAATGTTTTTGATTTTCCATATCAACAGAAGATAAAGAATGAGAAACAACTTTATTATTTACAAAGTTTACATTATCTGATCGAAAAAATAATTGTTGACTTAAATAAGGATCATTTTCTACACCAAATTTTTTGCATGAATACTTATTCATTAAACCCATTAAATCAGAACGATCACTTCCCGTCATATAAACTTTCCCTTTACCGAATGCAGATGGAGTTCCAATCATTTCTAAATTCAACATTAGTTTCATTTTTGGCAAATAATTATTGAAATTAGGATTTTCTACCAAGGCTTTAGAACCAATTAATCCAACTTCTTCAGCATCAAAAGCCATAAAAATTAGTGTTTGTTCAGTTTTTTTATTTTTATAATAATCGGACAGAGCCATTACAGCAGATGTTCCACTTGCGTCATCATCAGCACCATTATAAATTTTATCTTCTCCAACTGTATCAGTTCCTATGTGATCATAATGCGCACCAAAGGCAAAAATATCATCAGATTTTCCAGGTTTTATACCACAAACATTTTGTCCTTTTTTTCCTTTGGATTCAAATTCAATCAAAAATGAATCACCAACACATGGTTTTAATTTATTTTCTTTGAATTTTGATGCTATATATTCTGCAGCAATTTTACTTTCAGCAGAACCAAATTTTCTTCCTTTCATTGCATCAGAAGCAAGTTCCGTAAGATATTCTTGTTGTTTTTTCTTCGAATATTGTGCGTGAGTATAAAGCATAGAGAATAATCCTATTGCAGTAAATATATATTTTTTCATGTTGTTAATTTTAAGAAGTCAAGATACAAATTATTGAAATAAAAAAAACTCCTCATTACAAATAGATTTTATAATGAGGAGTTTTAATTGAAATATATATTGTTAGTCAATTAATCCTTTGCAAATATTTTTTACAATGTTTGGACCTTCGTATATAAAACCAGTATAAACTTGTAATAAACTTGCTCCAGCTTCTAATTTTTCTTTGGCATCTTCTGCAGTTTGTATTCCTCCAACACCAATTATAGGAAAAGCTTTGTTCGATTTTTCAGAAAGATATTTTATGACTTCTGTTGAGCGTTTTTTTAATGGTTTTCCAGAAACTCCTCCCGTTTCTTTTACCAAAGTAGGATCAGATTTTAAACCTTCTCTTTCTATGGTTGTGTTTGTTGCAATAACACCAGCTATTTTAGATTCTTGTACAATATCAATAATGTCGTCTAATTGAGAATTAGTTAAATCTGGAGCTATTTTAAGTAAAATAGGTTTTGGACTTTCTTTTTGTTGGTTGTATTGTTGTAGATAATTTAAAATATACAATAAAGGTTCTTTTTCTTGTAAATCCCTTAATCCAGGTGTATTTGGAGAACTAACATTCACAACAAAATAATCAACATAATCAAACAAGGCATTGAAACATTTAATGTAATCATCAACAGCATCTTCATTTGGAGTAATTTTATTTTTACCAATATTTCCTCCAATAATATAGTTTTCTCGGTTTTTTAATTCCTTAATTTTATTTACAGCAAAATCAACTCCTTTATTATTAAATCCCATTCGATTGATAATAGCTTCGTCATCTACAAGACGAAACATACGAGGAATATCATTACCAGGTTGAGGTTTTGGAGTAACAGTTCCTATTTCTATAAAACCAAATCCGAAGTGGTTCAATTCTTCTATATATTCAGCATTTTTATCAAAACCAGCAGCTAAACCAATTGGATTTTTGAATTTAATTCCAAAAACTTCGCGTTCTAATTTTGGATGATTAAATTGATAAAATTTATCTAATAATTTTCCAACACCAGGAAAAGCAGCATAATTTTTAAGATTACGAGTTACAAAATGATGAGCATCTTCTGGTTGTAACTGAAATAAAACTTGTTTGATTTGTTTGTACATGCTGCAAAATTAAGAGAAAGTCTTTTATTCTCAAAAAGTAAGTTCTCAGATTTAGTAAACTATTTTATTTTAATAGAAAAGAGTATAAGCTTAATTATTTTTAAGCTCCTCTTTTATAAATTTTCCAGTAACACTTTTCGGGTTGTTAGCAATTTCTTCTGGTGTCCCTTCAGCAACAATTTTACCTCCTTTATTTCCCCCATCAGGACCAATGTCAATAACGTAATCAGCAAGTTTTATAACATCAAGATTATGTTCTATAATGATGACAGAATTACCAAATTCTACAATTTTATTAATCACTTTCATTAGTACATTTACATCTTCAAAGTGCAATCCTGTTGTTGGTTCATCTAAAATATAGATTGTTTTTCCTGTTTGTTTTTTTGCTAATTCAGTTGCTAGTTTCACACGCTGAGCTTCTCCACCACTCAATGTTGTAGATTGCTGCCCTAACGTAATATAGCCTAAACCAACATCTTGTAACATTTGTACGTAACGATATATTTTTGGAATAGGTTCAAAGAATTCTACAGCTTCATTGACAGTCATATCCAATACATCAGCAATAGATTTACCTTTGTAACGAACTTCTAATGTTTCTCTATTAAATCGTTTACCATTACATGTTTCACATTCAACATGGATATCTGGTAAAAAATTCATTTCTATAACTCGTAAACCAGCTCCTTGACAAGTTTCACATCTTCCACCTTTTACATTAAATGAAAAACGTCCAGGTTTATAACCTCTAATTTTTGCTTCAGGAAGATTAGTAAATAATGCACGAATATCAGAGAATATTCCTGTATATGTAGCAGGATTAGAACGAGGTGTTCTACCAATTGGCGATTGGTCAACTTCTATAACTTTATCCAAATGTTCTAAACCTTCTATTTTTTTATAAGGCATAGGATCTTTCTCTGCACGGAAAAAATGTTGATTAAGAATTCTGTAAAGAGTTTCGTTAATCAAAGTAGATTTTCCACTACCAGAAACTCCAGAAACAACAACTAATTCACCTAATGGAATAGTTAGATTGACATTCTTTAGGTTATTTCCTGTAGCACCAATAATTTTTAGAAAATTACCATTTCCTTTTCGTCTTTCTTTTGGAACTTCAATTTGTAATTTATTGTTTAAATAATTTGAAGTTAATGTATCAGATTTCAACATTTTATTTGGTTCTCCTTCCCAAACAATTTGTCCTCCATTTTTACCAGCTTTTGGTCCAACATCAATCACATAATCTGATTCTAAAATCATGTCTTTATCATGTTCTACAACTAAAACAGAATTTCCGATATCTCTTAATTTCTTAAGAGAATCGATTAATTTTACATTGTCACGTTGATGTAGCCCAATACTTGGTTCATCTAATATATACAATACATTAACCAATTGAGAACCGATTTGTGTTGCTAAACGGATTCGCTGAGCTTCTCCTCCTGAAAGTGTTCTAGAAGAACGATTAAGACTTAAATAATCTAATCCGACATCTAATAAAAAAGACAATCGAATATAAATCTCTTTTAAGATTTCACTAGCAATTTGCTGTTGATTTGCAGTCATGGAAATAGGAGCATCTTCTATCCATTTTTGTAAAGATATTAAATCCATTTCTGCAACTTCACCAATATTTTTATTGTCGATACGGAAGAATAAAGCTTCTTTTTTTAGACGCTTTCCTTCACAAGTAGGACAAATTATTTTTTTACCAAATTTTTTGCTGATAGAATTTGATATAGGATTATTTTTATCTTCCATAATTTCAGATAAAAATTCATTCAATCCTTCAAAATCTATTTTATATGTTTTTTTGACAGATGCAAATTTAAGTTCAACGTTTAATGTTTCAGTTAAACCATTCATTATATTATCAAGTAATTCTTGAGGTAATTTTTTATAAGGTGTTTTTTGTTCTATATTATGTTTAACATAAATAGCTTCTAATTGTTTTTCTAAACGAGAAGAATTTTTTAAAACTTCAAAAAATTCTTCAAGATTATCAAACAATGATTTATTGTGATCTTGAAATAATTTTTCAACATTTACAACTTTTAATTCACCTAATCCTGAACAAGTAGGACAAGATCCTTTAGGAGAATTAAATGAAAATGTATTTGGTTCTGGTAATGCATAAGAAACGCCAGAAGTAGGACACATTAATGAACGAGAAAAAAATGTTGTTTCATTTGTTTCATAATTCAAAATCATTGTAATTCCATTCCCTTGTTGCATAGCATGATCAATACTAGAACGTAATCGTTGATCGTTGACTTTGTCATTCAATAACATCTTATCAACTAGTAATTCAATATCATGAGTTTTATAACGATCTAACATCATTCCAGGAGCAATATCTTGTAATTCACCATCAATACGCATTTGTAAAAAACCTTTTTTAGAATAGGTAACAAATATTTCACGATAATGTCCTTTACGAGAGCGAACAATAGGAGATAGGATAGCTATTTTTTTACCATCATATTGTTGACGGATAAGTTCTATGATTTGGTCATCTGTATAAGCAACCATTTTTTCATTTGTTTCTACAGAATAAGCAGTTGAAGCACGAGCATAAAGTAGACGTAAAAAATCATAAATTTCAGTGATAGTTCCAACTGTAGAACGAGGATTTTTATTTGTAGTTTTTTGTTCTATTGCAATAACAGGAGATAAACCATCAATTTTATCAACATCTGGACGTTCTAATCCTCCTAAAAATTGACGAGCATAAGCTGAAAATGTTTCAATATATCTACGTTGCCCTTCAGCGTAAATTGTATCAAAAGCTAAAGAAGATTTTCCACTTCCACTTAAACCTGTAATTACGACAAGCTCGTTACGAGGTATTTTTACATCAATGTTTTTTAAGTTATGTTCTCTTGCTCCGTAAACTTCAATAAAATCTTTATCCATGCTCATAATAGTCAAGTTGCAAAAATACAAAAAAAGCCACATTTCTGTGGCTAAGTATACTTTAAAAAATGTTAATTCTGAATGTTTTATTTTATAATAGGGATATAAATTCTAGAAATTAGTTTTATACTATCTGTTTCCTTAGGATCATTTAACATAACTTCTAATTGTTTTGTATCTAATTTCAGCTTCTTAGATTTTGCATAATTGTTCATTAAATCAATTGTATGCTGTCTTTTAGAGCGAGGACCTAAATGTAGTGTTAATAAATATTGACCAGCAGGGACAACAACCTTTTTCATATCTTTTTGTAATGGTAAATCTTCTATTAATTGTATTCCTGCAAAAAATGTTGTTTTATCTTTTTCTTTATTAAATTCAGTAAAATAAATATATGGGAAACCTAAATCGAAATCAAATCCTTCACCATCTTTATTCATTAAAGCTTTATAAATGGTTTCAAATGCTGCATCAACTTTAGTAGCAACATCTTTTTCAGTTAATTTAGATTGTTTTCGAATGGCTAATAAATTAGTTTTTCCTAATTCAACAATTCGGTATTCTCCATAATTTAATCTTCCTTCTTTTTTATCTTTATCTAATCTTAATTTTACTTGATTGTTTAAACCAACCATAGATTCTTTAAATTTATTTTTAGGATTTTTAAATAAAGAAAAGTAACGATAAAAATAAGGTATTTCCTGGCTTAAGTAATTAATTGTTGTTCTAGTTTTACCATTGTCTAATTGATTGAATCTTACATTCAGACTATCTAACTTATCCCATCCATCATATTTTATTGTATAATTAACAAATCGATTGATAGAAAAATTAATAATATTTATTTTACCAGACGCAATATTAGCTTGTTCTGAATCCCATGTCATTGAATTTTCTTCACTCTCTTGTGTATTAGAAAATTTTTTGATAGTTAAAGTATCAGAAGCTGTAAATTTTTGCCATTTAGAAAATTGGCGAAGATTATAAAATTCATCATAAACTAAACCAATTGGAGCATCGAATTCATATTGAATATTTTCATTAAATCGATTTGGTAAAATAGCAGGAACAAATGCTAAAGCCAAAATGATAAAGACTAAAAAAAGATTAATTTGCTTCATTTTCTAAATTGAATTTACAAAAATAGAAATACTTTGATGGAGTTATTAATTTTTATGAAAAATAATCATTAAAAAATATTATTTTTATACAAATTATAAACTTATGGACATAAATTCATTACTTTCAGGATCAATAGGACAACAAATAGTAGGTACAGCTGCAAAGCAATTAGGAATAGATGAATCTCAAGCACAAAGTGCTGTTTCAACAGCTGTTCCTGTATTATTATCTGCATTAAATAAAAATGCTCAGAATGGTGGAGCAGAAGCGATTTCTAGTGCATTAGAAAAACATGATGGAGGAATATTAGAGAATATAACATCTCTATTTGGTCAATCATCAAACCAACAAGATGGGCTAGGGATATTATCTCATATTTTGGGGGATAAACAAAAAGATGTTGAAACTGTAATTTCACAAAAATCTGGTTTAAATACAAATCAAGTAACTCAAATTTTAGCTTTATTAGCTCCAGTAATTATGGGATTCTTAGGAAAACAAAAGGGTTCTCAAGGATTAGATTCTAATGGGATTACAAATTTGTTAGGTGGTTTAGTAAGTGGGTCTTCTGAAGGAATTAATCTTGGTGGTCTTGAAAAATTATTAGATCAAGATGGTGATGGAAAATTAGGAGCTTCTGATGTAATGGGAATGTTAGGAGGACTCTTTAAGAAATAAACTTATTGTTAATTTATATTCTATTTTTAGAATATTATTTGAATTGATAGATATAAAAAAACAGAACTATAAGTTCTGTTTTTTTATAAGTTTTTATTTCTTATTTGATTAATTAATTTTCTTTTTGGTATGAATTTGAAATAGTGATTGAAGCGGCATCCTTTTTAGATTGGATAAATTTCGACATTCGCTAAACGACCAATCTAAAAAGATATAGCGAAAAGCACGACCCGAAGGGATTGTCTTAAAAAACTTTAATTATAAAAATGATGTCTTAATTCTCCTTTTAAGTTGGTTTCATATTGTTTACGAAACTCTTCTTTCGATAAATTTTGACCAAGTAAATAAATAGCTTTAGTAATTGCTGCTTCCATTGTAAGGTCGAAACTAGATATAGCTCCCATTTCTAACAAAGCATCACTTGTTGCATAGCGACCAATTTCAACCATTCCACCTGCACATTGAGTATTAATGATAAGATGAATCCCATTATCTACTTTTTCTTTTAATAAATTAATGAACCAATCATCAGTAAAAATATTTCCTGTACCAAATGCTTCAATAATAAATACTTTTACATTAGGTGAATTTAAAACACTTTCTATAAATGAACGATTCATTCCTGGAAAAATTTTTAAAACACCTACATCAGCATTAAGATTTTTATTTATGTTAAGATGGCTATTAGAGTTTGATTTTAATAATAAATCTTCTTTAACTTCTAGATGTACTCCAGAAACACCAATTATAGGATAATTTGGAGATTCAAAAGCATCAAAGTTTTCGGCATTAATTTTTGTAGCTCTATTTGCACGGAATAATTTATATTCAAAATAGATACAAACTTCGTTAATGATAGGTTTATCATTTTTTCTTAATGAAGCTAATTGTATAGATGTTATCAAATTTTCTTTTGCATCTGTTCTTAAATCTCCAATGGGTAGTTGAGATCCTGTAAAAATGATAGGTTTTTGTAAGTTATTAATCATAAAACTTAAAGCAGAAGCTGTATATGCCATTGTATCAGTTCCATGTAAAACGACAAAACCATCATATTTGGAGTAATTTATCTCTATTGTTTCTGCAATGTTTATCCAATATTCTGGTTTCATATCAGATGAGTCTATTGGAGTATCAAAACTATAATAATCGAAAGAACAGTCGAGTAAGTTTAATTCTGGAATATGTTTTAGTAAATTGTCAAAATTAAAAGGTTTTAAAGATTGATCTCCATAATCTTTTGCCATTCCAATAGTTCCTCCTGTGTAAATTAGTAATATTTTTGCTTGCATGAAACGTGATTAAATTCTCGTTAAAATTAACTATTAAAAAAAATCTATACAACAACTTTTATAAACTCTTATATTTTATTAAATTGTTTATTGTTTTAGGTTTATTTATTTTAAATATTTATAAATGAAGAAGTTTTTATTAACTGTTATTTTTTTATCATCATTTTCTGTTAATGCACAGACAGATGAAGGATTGTTTGAGGTTGAGTACGAAATGAATGGTCAAGATTTAAAATCATTTGCTTTCTCTACAGAAAATTGTCCAGATAATGTAATTGTTAAATCATGGGAAAATTGGGTAAATAGTAAAGAAGGTACTACAAGTTTTTTTAAAAAGCATGAAGCAGCAAATATAAAGTTTAAAAATTCTGATGATACTTATAAATCTATAATAAGTATAGTTCAAGATGATAATGGAAAAACAACTATTATTAATACTTTGACAGATCAGAATGGAATGTCTTTTAACCAAGAGTCATATGAATTTAATTCTATATATAATTATTTGAAAGATCTATCAGTAAAAACAAAACAAGCTTGTGTTAGAAATGAGTTGAGGTTAGCTAATGATAATTTAATTAGATTAACTAGAGATAATGCAAGTGCACAACAAAAAAAAGGAAATTCAATCAAAAGTTATCTTAAGAATAGTAATACTTTATTGAAAGTTGAAAATAAAAAACAAAATTTAGAAGATAAATTAGATTTGTTGACAAATCAACTAGAGAAAAGTTCTGATGATAAAACTACTGATAAATTAATGAAGAAAAAACAAAGCGTAGAAAGTGCTCTAAGAAATATTGATAATCAAATTATATCTTTGAATACTACAATACAACAATCTGAAGTAAATGATGAGGGATTAAATGCAAAAATTAATCAGTTATCTATTCAGATTAAAGATCAGCGAATAAGAACAGAAGAATTGAAAAAAAAATATTCATCAATTAATTAGAAAATAAGTTGTTTAATTTCGTTTATTTTTTCTGAAGAAATTTTATTTTTATCATAAACTAAAAATAGTGTATTACAGGTTTCTGATCTTCCTTCCCAAATGATTTTAATTTTATCTTTTTCAATATAATTATTAAAAAGGTAATCAGAAACTACACTTATTCCTCCGCTTTTAGCAATTGAATGAATTATTGTATTAAGATTAGGAATAGTATATTTAGGAATGATCATTGGGCGTTTATTAAAATTTTGGAGCCAAAATCTACGTATAAATGCCAAATCATTACTATAAGCATACCATTTTTGATCTATTAACCATTCTTCTATTTTATCGTAATTATTTTTAATAAGATTTTCGTTAAAATAATTGAGATCAATTTCTTTATTACCTATAATTATAAAGTTTTCTTTTAGAATAGGCTCGTAAATAATATTTTTTTGTTCTATTCTTTTCTGACTCGCTACTACAATATCTAACTCTCCATCTATAAGTAATTTTACTAAATCATCTGCTTTTCCAAAAGATACATTTAATTGTGATGTAATATTTTTTAATTTTGGAGATAGCTGAGTATAAAAAAACTCAGACGGACTTCCTAACCTGATTTTGAGTTGATTTTTTATATTTTTCTTTTTAAAAGAAGTCTCAATATTTGTTAAGTTTTCTACAGATTCTACTATTTGTGTATACAATTGTTTTCCTAATTCTGTAGGAACCATTTTCCTAGGAATTCTATCAAATAATTTTCCACCTACATATTGTTCTAGAGTCGCTAAGTGTACACTTACATTTGGTTGAGAAATAGATAGTTCTAAAGCTGCCTTAGTTAGATTTCCTTGTTGATATATAGCAACAAAAGTTCTGTACCATTCAAAATTTACCATAATGTAAATCTATTAATATTTTAATAGATAGCAATAAATATTAGTATTATTATAATAGAAAATATATATCGAATTTTACATGAAAAGAAAGTTATGAAGAAAAATACAGCACTTATTTTGGGTGCCAATGGAATAATAGGTAGAAATCTTACAAATTATCTCATAGAATCCAATAATTGGGATGTTATAACGTCTGCAAGGAAAAAACTAAATTATGAAACGTCGGTAGATTTTATCCAATTAGATTTAAATGATATAGAAATTAGTGATGAGGTTTCGGGGAAATTAAACAATGTTACTCATGTCTTTTTTAATGCTTATATAGAAAAGAAAACACCTTATGAACAGTCAGAGGCTAATTTGAAAATTCTTTCTAATATAGTTCCAGTTTTAGAGCAATATTCTCCAAATCTAGAACGAATATTATTTATTCAAGGCGGTAAAGCATATGGTGCACATTTAGGTGTTTATAAAACTCCTGCATATGAAACTGATCCAAGAAGTATAACGCCTAATTTTTATTATGATCAGGAAGATTATTTAAGAAGACAGTCTATAGGAAAAAGATGGAATTGGACAGCTATTCGTCCAGATATTGTGATTGGTTTTACAACAAGAACCCCTATGAATCTTGCAAATTTAATTGCTATATATGTTGTTCTTTGTAAAGAAGAGGGAATACCTATGCGTTTTCCTGGAACTAAAAAAGCATATGATGTTCTTGTAAATGTTACTGGAACCAAAGTTCTTTCACAATCATTAGAATGGGCAGCAGTTGAAGTAAGTACAGAAAATGAAATTTTTAATATTACAAATGGAGATGTATTTCGTTGGTCACAAGTATGGCCAAAAATAGGAGCGTTTTTTGGAGTAGAGGTTGCAGAACCTCAGACTTTTTCTTTACAAGAATACATGCCTGGTAAAAATGCTATATGGGAAAAAATAGTTGAAAAATATAATCTTATCCCTTATAAACTTGATGAGTTAGTTCAATGGAATTTTGGAGATTTTATTTTTAATGTAGAAGTAGATGCTTTTCAAGACGTAAATAAAGCCAGACGTTTTGGTTTTCATAAAATGAATGGTAATAGTTTAGAAAATTTATTTAATACTTTTCAAACAATGAGAGATAATAAGATAATTCCTTAATTCTCTGTTATATACTTCTTATATTTTTTATAATTATGTTTTGGGCAATCCCTTCGGGACCTGCTTTCCGCTATATCTTTTTAGATTGGTCATTGAATAATTGTTGAAAATGTATCCAATCTAAAAAGGATGTCGCTTCAATCAGTATTGCAAATTCTTTGATAAAATTATAATTATCTTAAATAAGAATAGAGGTCATAGAAAAGTAGCAGGATAAATTAGTTTAAATAGTTTGTGATAAATTAACTTTTAAAACATCTTTATTTTTATATATTTGCATTTATAGATATAAAAATAAGATGTTTTATTTTAACATTATTAATTAGTTTTTATATGAATAAAATTTTTAGAGGTATCGATCATGTAGCCATGACAGTACCTAATATGGAAGAAGCTACAACTTTTTTAAAGAATGCATTTAAGGCAAAAATAAATTATGATCTTCAGAATCCAGAAAATGGAATTTTAGAAGGAGAAGAAATGCTTGGTTTAAAAAAGAATACAAAATTATTACATATGAGAATGCTTACCATAGGTAGTGGAATAAGTTTAGAGCTTTTTCAGTATGATTTTGATGAGCAAAAATCTGCAGCTATTTCATCTGATATAGGATTACAACATTTTGCAGTTTATGTTGATGATATTGATGAAGCTGCTAGATTATTTACAGAAGCAGGAGGAAAGTTGTTTTCTAAAATTAATCGAATATTTGGACCTATTGAGGGAACTGATGATAGAAATCGATTTGTTTGTGGGAAAACACCTTGGGGGACTATAATAGAACTTGTAACTATACCGGGAGGGATAAATTATCCTGATTATAGTGAAATAGAAAGAAATATACCCTAATAAGAATTAAAATTAACTTTTAGTAAAAATTAAATAAATCATGTCAAAATTATTTGAATCATTCCAGATTAAAGGAATAAATTTTAAGAATAGAATTGTAATGTCGCCAATGTGTCAATATTCTGCAACAGATGGCTTTGCTAGTAATTGGCATTTAGTTCACTATGGTTCTAGAGCTGTAGGGGGAACAGGAACTATTATGGTAGAATCTGTAGGAGTAAGTTCAGAAGGAAGAATTTCTCCAAATGATCTAGGTATCTATAATCCAGAACATGTTATAAAATTAAAAGAAATTACAGATTTTATAAAAGAGCAAGGAGCTGTTCCTGCAATTCAATTAGGACATGCTGGTAGAAAAGCAAGTGCACAAATTTTCCAAGAATGGAAGGGAGATGGAACAGTAAATGAAAAAAATGGAGGTTGGCAACCTGTAGCTCCATCTCCAATAAAATTTATAGAAGAATATCCAGAGCCTAAGGAATTAGATAAAGAAGGAATAGAAAAAGTCGTGAATGATTTCAAAAAAGCTGCAGAGAGAGCTATTGAAGCTGGATTTCAAATGATAGAAATACATTCAGCACATGGATATTTATTACATGAATTTCTTTCTCCACTAGCCAATAAAAGAACAGATGAATATGGTGGATCTTTTGAAAATAGAATTAGACTTTTATTAGAAGTTGTTGATGCAGTGAATAGTGTCTTAGAAAATAAAGTTCCATTATTTGTTAGAATTTCAGCAACAGATTGGGTAAAAGAAGGCGCTTGGGATTTAGAGCAATCAATAAAACTTACGAAATTATTAAAAGAAAAAGGAGTTGATGCAATGGATGTTTCTACTGGAGCAGTTATTCCAGATGCAATTATTCCTGTAGGACCAGGTTATCAATTACCTTTTGCTTCTAGAATAAAAAAAGAGGTGGATGGTATCTTGGTAGGTACTGTTGGTATGATAACAAATGCTGTGCAAGCAGAAACAATTTTATTGAATAATGAAGCAGATTTAATTTTCTTAGGACGAGAATTATTAAGAAATCCTTATTTTCCATTAGAAGCGGCTAAGGAATTAAGAGAAGAAATAGAATGGCCTTTACAGTACACAAGAGGTAAAAGAAAATAAATAGAAAAGCTAGTAATTTTTACTAGCTTTTTTATTTAATTTAGAGGAATTGCATAAAAATAATTCTCATACGCTTGTCCTCTTAATAGCCAATAATTAGTTCCTTTATTTTCTATCATTAAATATAGTGTTAATTCATCATTAGTTACATTTACAACAGAACTACCAGAAATAAATGTCATATTTGCATCATTTGATCCTGCATTTCCTGTAATTTGAAAAACACCAGCATAAGAAGTATTTGTTTCTGCTGGTCCTAAATGTGTAAATCCAACTTGTTGTACAGAAGAATTGGAACTTGATAGATAAAGGTGTTGCCAAAATCTAGTTGAACTTGACAATTGAGATAACATCGTTATTCCAGCATTTACAACCCATCTACCTTTTGTAAGTTTTATATATACTTTACTATATAATGGAGTACTACCTCCAGTTGATTTAACATTGTTATCAGCAGATGTAAAATCTCCAAGAGCAACTGGTTTTATTGAAGCTGGAGTTTGCCATGTCCCAACTCCATTTGCATCACTCATAAGTACTTTAGATTGACCTTGTGTTCCATCTACTATTTTTATAGCTCCATTAATACTTCCGTTATTTATTTCAAGTTTTGTTGTTGGATTAATTGTACCAATACCAATTTTACCTTGGTTAGTTATAACTACATCATCAGCCTGTTGAGCAGTAGTTGGAACTCCAGAAGAAGGGTTTGTTGTCTCAGTAGAATATTTACCATCAGTATGGAAAAGTTGTTGAGGATTAGCAGTATTTATTCCTACTTGTGAAAACATGAGTGAAGATAATAAAATACTAAAAGAAGTTAATAATTTTTTCATAAACTTATATTTATCAGCAAAGAAAAATAATAAATTACCATCTTAAAAAAATCAATATAACACATTAATAACACATTATTGTTTATTTTAGGAATACTTTTATTGAGATTATTTTTTTATCTAACTTTTTTTTAAATATTATGTGATTATTTACTTTACATTATTTCGAAATTTATTTCTCAATTTTATATATATCACATTTTTTTCACATTTTTTTAAATTCTGTTTTTTAAAAATTTAAAATACTGTAATATAATTATTTATATCTATTTGTTAAATAGGTCAACTTATGTATGAATCTTATGAAACATTGATATTTTTGCATCAAATAAATATTTAAAAATGAATAGAATTAGATTTATTCTAGTATTTTTAATATTCTCATCGTTATCTATTCTAAAAGCAAATGATTATACTGAAATTAAGGTTAATGAATTATTAAAAATATCTTTTGTATATTTTTCAGAGCTTGATTTATCAAAATCAATTTTATATGCTAAAAAATCTTTAGAATTATCTAGAAAGGAAAAATATACAAAAGGTATAATAAAATCTAACATTTACATAGCAAAAGCTTTATTAGAAACTGGCGTATATGAAACTAGTCTCGATTATATAGAAGAAGCTGAATCGAAATTAGAAAAAAATAATTATCCATGTTTAAAAATTGAAATATATCGATTAAAAAGTATTATTTATGCTAATTTGAACATGAATCAATTATCAATTAATGAAATAAAAAAACAAAATAGCTTATTCGAAAACAATCAATTTTTAAGTGATGTAAAAACACATAAATTTTTATACTTTCAGAATTTATCTCATGTTTATAGAATATTAGGAAATCAAGATTCTGTAAATAAATATTTAAAACTTCAAAATAAATTAATTATAGAAGATAAATTAAATGTTGACGAATTTATAATTTCAAGAACTTATTCTGAAATCGGAGAATACTTTATTCATATAGAAAAATATGATAGTGCTCAATTATACTTGAAAAAAGCTCAAGATGTAGTAAGTAATTATAATAAAGCATTTGAGTATTATTCTCAACAAAAATATGGTATACTTTATTCTAAATTAAAAGACAGAAAAAAAGCTATTTTTAATTTTGAATTAGCATTAAGTAATGCAAAAAAAATAAATAATCCGAATGCTATTTTATCAAGTTATAAACTACTTTCTGATTACATGATAAATAATAACATAGAATTAGGAAAAGCTAATTTCTATTATTATAAGTATCACTCTCTAAATGATTCTTTAAATTATGGGAACAAAATTATTACAGATAGAATTATAAATAATATTTTATCTGATGAAATAAAAAAGAGAAATGAAAATAATATATTGACAATAAAAGTTAGCTTTTATATATTCTTTTCATTTATAGCTATTTTTTATATTATTTATAAGTCAAGGCAAAGAAATAAAGTAGAAAATAATTATATTGAAATACTTATTGATGATTATAAATTCGAAAAAATGATTGGTTTATTGAAAAATAATTCACCAGAATTTTTGATTTTATTTAAAGAATTATATCCAAAATTTGTAGAAAATTTGAAAAAACTCAATCCGAATATAAAAAGTAAAGAGCTTAGTTTTTGTGCAATGATTTTTTTAAATTATTCATCAAAAGATATTGCAGTTTTTACTTTTGTAAGTTTAAGAGCTGTCCAAATTAGAAAAAATAGATTGAGAAAAAAATATAATATATCGTCAGAAGTTGATATAAACAGATGGATGAGAAATTTAAATATTTAAAAACCTGATAAGTATTACTTATCAGGTTTTTGAATTTAATAAAGACTTAATTATCAGTAATCAATATGTCGAATGATAATTTATTTTTGATTGTTTGTCTATAAACGAGTTATAAACAATAAAAAAAAGTGAATTTTGTATTGTATTATAAAGTAGGATAATCTGTATAACCTATAGGTCCAATACCATAAAAAGTGCTTTTATCAGCTTCATTTAAAGCAGAATTAGTAGCAAAACGCTCCACTAAATCTGGATTAGCAATGAACGGAACACCAAATGAAACTAAGTCAGCGTAACCTTCTTCTATAGCTCTGTTAGCTGTATCTTTTGTAAAACCACTATTTATCATATATGTACCATTATAAAGTTTACGGTAATGTTTAGCAGTTCTAATAATATTTTCTTCCTTTTTATTAGGATCTAATGAGAAACCAGATATATGCAGATAAGCTAAATTATATTCATTTAACTTTTTTACAATATATTCAAATAATAGATCAGTTTCATCATCTTTTACTATTCCAAAAGTATTAACCATGTCTGGAGCTAAACGAACACCTACTTTATCTATTGAAACTTTTTCATTGATACGATCTAAAACATCGAATAAAAAGCGAGCTCTATTTTCTATACTACCTCCATATTTATCTTCACGAACATTCGAACATTTAGCAAAAAATTGATGAAATAAATATCCGTTAGCAGCATGAATTTCTACACCGTCAAAACCATTTTCTATAGCATTAACTGCTGCTTTTTGAAAACTAGAAATTGTATCTTCTAAATCTTCTTCAGTCATTGCTTTTGGAGTAACAGTATCTACAAACCCATCTCTAGTATATGATTGGAAATTTGCATTAATTGCTGATGGGGCTAATGGTAGTTCCGATTCAACTAAGTCAGGATGAGAAATACGACCTACATGCCATAATTGAGCAAACATTTTTCCTCCTTTTGCGTGTACACCGCTAGTTACTTTTTTCCATCCTTCTAGTTGTTTTTCTGAGTAAATACCAGGTACATCTATATATCCTGTCGCATTTGGGTTTACTGGAGTTCCTTCAGAAATAATTAATCCTGCTGACGCTCTTTGTTCGTAATACTCAGCAATAAGGTCAGAAGGGGCTAGATCTTTGTTATGTGCTCTTGTTCGAGTTAATGGAGCCATTACAATTCTATTTCTTAGATCTAATTCGTTAGTTTTTAATTCTTTTAATAAATTAATTTTATTCATTTATTGTATATTTTAGATTGTTGGAAAAAATACCAACAGATAATTTATTTACAAATATATCTACGAATCTAGATATATAAAAATAAAGTTATGTTAATTTTTAAAAAGAATTAGAAATGTGGTCAATCAACTACAGAATAAATTATAATTTATTCTGTAGTTGATTAATAAATTGCTCAATAACTTCTTCATTTCTACTAAAATAAGACCATTTTCCACTTCTGATCATTTTAAGTAAACCACATCTTTCCATATTACCTAAGTATGTAGAAATAGTAGATTGTGATAAACCTGCTTTCTCTTGAATTGTACCTACACACACACCATCTTTATTTGGTATTCCAGTGTGGTTTGCAGGGAAATTTGCATCAGGTTCTTTCAACCATTCTAGTATTTCAACTCTTGTTTGATTCGATAAACATTTACCAATTTCAACGATTTGCTTTAATTCCATTTTACAAATATATTTACAATTATATATATATGAATAATAAATTAATTTCTACTTATCTAAGTAATTATATATAAAAGTTGATTAGACTTTTTTAAAATTATGTTTATTTTTTGGGCAATTGCTTCGCACCGTGCTTTCTCGCTATATCTTTTTAGATTGGTCATTTAATAAATGTATACAATCTAAAAAGGATGTCGCTTCAATCACTATTGCAAATTTTATAACTAAAAATAATTACAAAAATGATTAGAGAAAAAATGTCCTATAAAATTAAACAATCTTAGTTACATAGATTTGTGCTGCTTCTTGTAATTTTCCATCTATAAAATCTACAAATTTTTGCATATGAGGTTGTTTATTATGTTGATCTAAACCTTCTTTATTTTCCCAAATTTCATAAAATACAAAAGTATTTTCATCTTCTATATTTTGATGTAGATCATATAAGATTGAAGCATTTTCTTTTCTTGTTTCTACAACTAAATTATCTAAAATAGCTTTAAGCTCTTCACGAAATTCAGGTTTACTTTTCACAATTGCTGTTACGTATATTTTCATATTTTAAATTTTTATAATGTTATAATCTATTTAACTTCGTCTAGTAATATAAATTCCATTGTTTTGTTAATGTGTTCTTCTTTAGTAATTCCTTCAGCATAAAAATCACTTTATACAAATGTATCTATAATTCTAGATAAATAAAAATATATTTAAAATGGAAGAGCCGTAACTTGTTTAATATGCCTCATCACAAATGAACTTTGTATTTTACTAATGTGTGGGATAGCTGAAAGTTTTGTGGTTACAAAATCATTAAATGCATCAGGATCCTTTGTAACAACTTTTAGAACGACATCAAAAATTCCTCCAGTAACATAAACATCCATAACTTCATTTAAATTAGATATTTTTTCTAAAAACTCATCAACATATTCAATACGTTGACTGTTTAAGGATACGTTGACTATAACAGTAAATTTCAATCCCATTTTACGTTGATCTAAAATGGCAACATAATTTTTAATATAACCTTCGGTTTCTAATTTTTTGATTTTGTCATATACTGAAGTTCTAGACATATTTAACCTATCTGTTAAATCTGATATATCAAATTTCGAATTTTTTTGAAGCAATCTAAGCAATTCTATTTCTTGGTTATTAAGTTCATTCATTGGATTTTTTCCAATAAAGATATCAATTAATGCTTTAAAATGTATAAAAAACACAATATAATATATTTATTAGTGTTTTTTACATATTTAGTTTTATTTAAATGATTTTAGTGCTGTTTTTGGTAATTTTATATGTTTAAAAAAATATATAAAATGATTAAATATATTATTATAGTTGCAATAGGAGCTTTAAGCTATGGTATGTTATCTTCATTTGCTAAAATAGCATATGGACAAGGATATAATGCTGGAGAAATAACTTTTGCACAAGCAGCGATAGGAGCTTTCATTCTTGTAATACTAGCTTTTATAAGTAATTTTAAAAACAAGAAGCAGCATAATACTAAAAGGTGGAAATTATTTATAGCAGGAAGTTCTATGGGTATATCTGCTTATACATATTATTTATCTGTAGAATATATACCCGCTTCTTTAGCAATAGTTTTATTGATGCAAATGACATGGTTAAGTATTTTTGCAGAATGGATCTTTTATAAAAAGAAACCATCTATAATAGAAATTTTTTCTGCAATTTTTATTATAATAGGTTCTATTTTAGATGGTAATTTGCTAGAAATGGATAATATTAATTATTCATTTGTAGGGATTTTTTAGGAATAGGAGCAGCACTTCTTTATATAGTATATGTATTATTTACAAGTAAATTAGGAAATGATGTACCTATGTTCGAGAAAAGTGCTTTAATGACTATAGGTTCAGCTATTATGATTTTACTAATTAATATAAAAAGTATAACAACAAGTAATCATTTGGATTTTGGATTATTACAATGGGGGATATTTTTAGCTGTTTTTGGTACTATTGTTCCTCCTATATGTTTTACTTGGGGAATGCCAAAAATAGGAGCAGGATTAAGTGCTATACTACTTACTTTAGAATTGCCAGCCGCAGTTATTTGTGCTCATGTAATCCTTGGAGAAAAAGTTACATTTTCACAAATAATAGGAATTGGTATTATTTTACTCTCTATAATAATCATAAACCTTGTTAAAATGAAAAATAATAATAAAATTATAAATTAGATTTTTCTATTAATTTTTAATTGAATATGAATAAAATAAATGGAATGGCATTTTGCCATATGAATCAATATCCTAATAGACCTACTATAGTATTTCTACATGATAGTTTAGGATCAATAGAATTGTGGAGAAATTTACCAAATGAACTTGCCGCAGTTACTAAATGTAATGTTTTAGTATATGATCGATTGGGGTATGGAAAATCTGATCCTATGCTAACATCTATTAGATCAAAGAATTATTTAGAAGTAGAGGCAGATATTTTAATTGACTTATTAATTGACTTAAAGATTGATAAACCTATTCTTTTAGGACATAGTGATGGAGGTTCAATTGCTTTAATTGTAGCAGGTAAATATCCTAATCAAATAAAAGGAGCAATTATAGAGGCTGGTCATATTTTTGTAGAAGAGATTACTCTTAGAGGTATATATGATGCTAAAAAAGCATACGAAACAACTAATCTACCAAATCGTCTTAAAAAATATCATGGGGATAAAACAGAAACTATTTTTAAAGCTTGGACAGAAACTTGGATTAGTAAAGATTTTAAAAATTGGAATATAGAACATTTTGTATCAAATATTGTAGTTCCTATTTTATTTATTCAAGGGAAAAATGATGAATATGGAACGCTTGAACAAGTAGATAAAACATTAGATCTTGTAAAAGGTAAATCTGATAAATTTATTATTCCTGATGTGGGACACACTCCACATAAAGAGATTCCAGATTTATTTTTAGAAACTGTAAAAGAATTTATTTTAAGAATAGAAAAATAATTATTTTAATAGAATAACCTGTATAATATTAGAGAAAAATTTAAATTTGAATAGAAATATTTTTATGAATTATATCTGTTATTTTTTTTCTGCACGGTTTTTGTTCTATTATTATCATTAATAAGAAATAATGACTTATATTCGTGTAACTGAAATAATAAAATAATAATTATGAAATTTTCAATTTTTCCAGTAGCTATTATTGCTGCATCATCACTATTTAGTTGTGTGAGTCAGAAAAAATATGATGAATTACAAAATAAATTTAATTCAACATATTCTGAAAATCAAGGGTGTCAAACAGAATTAGCTGTAGCTAAAGCTAAATTAGCAAATTCTGAAACAAATCAAGGTCATTTTGAAAATACAGTTCAAAGTGAAAGACAACAAATTAGAGAACTACAAGCACAATTAAAAAAATGTATTGATGGAGGTTCTAAAAATGTTTCTGAATTAGTTAAAGAGATCAATGAATCAAATAAATATATCAAACATTTAGTAAATGCTAAAAGTAAATCTGATAGTTTAAATATGATTTTAACTAATAATTTAACTAGATCTTTATCAAGTAATGAAGCTAAGGATGTTGATGTAAAAGTATTAAAAGGTGTTGTATATATTTCTTTAGCAGATAATATGTTATATAAATCTGGTAGTTACGAAATTTCACCAGCAGCTGGAGAAACTTTAAGTAAAATAGCAAAAATCATTAATGATTATAAAGATTATGATGTATTAATCGAAGGTAACACGGATAATGTACCAATTTCTAAACCTAATATCCGTAATAACTGGGATTTATCTGCTTTAAGAGCTTCTTCTGTTGTTCAAGCTTTACAAAACCAATACGGTGTAGATCCAAAACGTATGACTGCTGGAGGTCGTGGAGAGTTTAACCCATTAACTACAAATGGAACTGCAGACGGGAAATCTCAAAACAGACGTACACAAATTATCATTTTACCAAAATTAGATCAATTTATGGATTTAATTGGACAAGCCCCAAAGTCATAAGTAAAAGATAAAAAAAACATAAATTATATTAAAAAGGGACACTGAAAAGTGCCCCTTTTTTTGTATCTTTTCAAAAAAATTAATCAACATATAAATATTAATGGAACTTTATTATTCTTTTTCAGTTCTAATTGTACTTGCAGCTATATTTTCTTATGCAAATATTCGTTTTTTAAAATTACCAGGTACAATTGGGATTATGATTATTGCCATGCTAGTTTCTGCTATTATTCGTATAGCTGGAACTATTTTCTTTCCAACTATAAGCGAAGAATTTAGACAACTTTTTAATAGTTTAGATTTTAATGAAATATTAATGGGAGCAATGCTTAATTTTTTACTTTTTGCAGGAGCTTTACATGTTAATATTTTTGATTTAAAAAATCTGAGATGGACAATTGGTACTTATGCAACAATATCAGTTGTTTTATCAGCGTTTATTATAGCAACAATTCTATTTTATGTTGCACCTTTTTTTGGAATTCAAATACCATACATATACTGTTTATTGTTTGGAACATTAATATCACCTACAGATCCCATTGTTGTTTTAGGGATTTTAAAACAAGCGAAAGTACCAAAAACAATAGAAACTAAGATTACTGGTGAATCATTGTTTAACGATGGTGTAGCTGTTGTAATGTTTGCTGTTGTTTTAGAAGTAGCTACAAATACACAGTTCGATCCTTCTTGGCAAGCTATTTCTATTTTATTTTTAGAAGAAGCAGGTGGAGGTATTTTATTAGGTCTATTACTTGGTTACTCAGCATCAAAAGCAATTAAAAAAATTGATGATTATAAAGTAACAGCTCTTATAACTTTATCAATAGTAATGGGTGGTTTCCTAATAGCTAAAACATTACATTTTTCAAGTCCTTTAGCTATGGTTGTTGCTGGATTAATAATTGGTAATTATGGACAAAAATTTGCAATGACAGAAACAACAAAAGATTATCTAAATAAATTTTGGGAATTGATTGACGAAATAATGAATGCTATTTTATTCTTATTCATCGGTTTCGAATTATTATTAATTGATGATATTCTTGGGCAAATACTTTTAGGTATTTTAACTATTTTTATTGTTTTATTTGCAAGAACTTTATCAATATATATTCCTGCTAAAACAATTTTAAGAAAAAATACATATTCTAAAGGATCTTTAATTGTTCTTGTTTGGGGAGGAATTAGAGGAGGTGTTTCAATTGCATTAGTTTTATCAATGCCAAATTCTGAATGGAAAGAATTATTATTAGAAATAACTTATGTTGTTGTTTTGTTTTCTATTGTTGTTCAGGGATTAACTGTTGGTAAAGTAGCTAAAAAAGTATTAAAAGAAGATACGGAAGAAGCAAAAGAAGAAGAGGTAGAAGAATATTTAAATTCGACTAAGCTATAATAAAAATTATATAAATCTATATCAACAAATACAAAACAGGGATTAGAGAATATCTAATCCCTGTTTTGTATTTGTTGATTTAATCACATAAATAAATGAAAGAAAAACTGTATCAATTTATTCATGAATTATTGAATGATAAAATTGACTATCTACAAAAATTAATTAATGATTTGAGAAGTTCAAATAATGATACTAAAAGTAGTATGGGTGATAAATATGAAACTTCTAGAGAAATGATTCAACAAGAAATTATGCATATACAAAAACAGTTAAATGAAGTTATTATACAAAAAGAACAGTTTTTAAAAATAAAATATATAGAAAGCGATAGTGTAATTATAGGTTCTTATGTAAAAACATCAATGGGAAATTTTTATATTGTTTGTAGCTTAGGAGAAATAGATTTTCATGATGAAAAAATATTCGTTATTTCATCTCAAACACCATTGGCCAAAACAATTTTAGGAAAGAAAAAAGGAGATATATTCGAAATGAATAATCAAAAAATTACTATAGAAGAGGTTATTTAAAATAAAAAAATAGAAATAAGGCTCACGCTTTGCTGTGGAAGTTACGTACGTGCATTATGGAAAAAATATAAACCAAAGTCAATTAGTGAGCCTGATATTTCTCGATTACAACAATGTTCTTTAATTCTAGTACTTTAAGTCTCTCAACTATAATAACTATTCTCATTTTTTATAATCTTATCTAAAAATATTCTGATCTATAGATTCTATATTATAAATTTTATAGATCAAAATACATACCTTTTTTTAGATTTTAGTATTTTTGGTTAGTTATAAAACTAATTTAAATAGTTTCAGCGAACGTTCGCTAAATTAATAAAATTCGTTTAGATTTACCAAATATTTTTTGAAAGAATTATGCAGCAAGATTATATAAAGTTAATTTTTGGATTAAAATTAAAGCAGATTAGAACATCTAAAGATTTATCTTTGTTTAAGTTATCTAAATTAACAGGGCTTTCTAAATCTTACCTAAATGAGATAGAAAAAGGTAAAAAATATCCTAAAACAGATAAAATTATTGCTTTAGCAGATGCATTTCAAGTACCTTATGATGAACTTGTATCTTTAAAACTAGATAAAAATCTTGCTCCTGTTGCGGAAATTTTACAATCTAATTTGTTACAAGAGATTCCATTAGATATTTTTGGTATTGAAGAAAGAGATTTGATAGAGATCATTTCTAATGCTCCGCTCAAGGTAAATGCTTTTATTTCGACTTTAATAGAAATAGGGAATAATTATAATCTAACAAAAGAAAGTTTCTTTCTTGCTTCTTTACGTTCTTTTCAAGAATCACACGATAATTATTTTCCAGAAATTGAAATTTCAGCAAGGAATTTTTTGAAAGAGTATCTTTTAGAGTCAGATAAATTTGTTTCTAATGAAACAATGGAAGAAATTTTAAAAGAAGAATATGATTATACAATTTATTACAGAGATTTTAAAACTTTAGGTTCGCCTGATTTAGAAAAGTTAAGATCAATATTCATTAAGGAAAAGAAAATATTATATATTAATATATTATCGGAAGTAGATCAAAAGCGTTTTATTTTAGCAAAAGAACTTGGTTATAATTATTTAAAGTTAACGGATAGATTATATACTTTTTCATGGGCAAGTTTCGAAAATTTTGATCAATTATTGAATAATTTTTATGCTTCCTATTTTGCAGGAGCTCTTTTATTACCAGAAGAAATGCTATTGAAAGATATGGAAGAGGTTTTTGCTTTAGAAAGCCATGATTTATCTAAATTTCAAGAAATTTTTGGGAAGTATACAGAATCTCCAGAAACAGTGTATCAAAGAATGACTAATCTGTTACCAAAACATTTTAATATACGTGATTTATTCTTTTTACGTTTATCCACTCGAAAAGATTCAGATTCATATAAATTAACAAAAGAATTACATTTAAATAGACAACAATCTCCACAAGCAAATGGAACAGATGAACATTACTGTAGAAGATGGGTTTCTTTGAATGTTTTGAAAGATTTACAAAATAATGAAAATTCTACACATGAAATAGGATCTCAAATTTCTACTTATCCGTTTAGTAATAATCAAAAATATTATGTAATATCATCAGCAACAAAAGATCCTTTTAATCCAGATTATCTTCGTAGTGTAACAATTGGTATTTTGTATAAATCAGCCCAAAGGAAAATTAAATTTATGAATGATCCTTCTATTCCAGTACAAGAAGTTGCAGTTACATGCGAAAATTGTGGTATTATGGAATGTGATAAACGTGCTGCTAAACCCATGAGATTTGAGAAAGCAGTACGTAATAAACGATTGAATGTGCTTATTAATGATTTTATAAAAGCACAAAGTAATTAGTGTTTTTATTTTTTCTCCATTTTATAGAATAAAAGAATAACAAAACTAATAGCAAAAGAAACTCCCATAGCTAAAGCAGAAGCTTTCATTCCTCCAGAATATTCTATCAATAAACCGTAAATCATTAATCCCATAAAAAGAGCAAATTTTTCAAATACATCATAAAAACTAAAATATGTAGTTGTATCTTCAGTTTCGGGTAATAATTTTGCATAAGTTGATCGAGATAATGCTTGTAAACCTCCCATAACCAATCCTACCATTGCAGCCATTATATAAAATTGCATTTTTACATTAGGATCATTTTTATTAATTAAAAAACCAATTAAGCAAGTAATTATCCAAATAAAAATTCCAATAAGTAAAGTGCTTTTATTTCCAATTTTTCCTGATAAGAATGAAAATAACCATGCACCTAAAACAGCTTCAATTTGTATAAGTAAAATCGTCATGATTAATTCAGAAGATTCCATTCCAATTTCAGAACTACCAAACATAGCAGCCATCAAAAAAATAGTTTGCATTGCAAGGCTATAAAAGAAGAAACCAGATAAAAATATTCGAATATTTTTATGTTGATTTAAATCTTTGAATGTTTTTCTAAGATTTTCAAAACTACTTTTAATAATGTTTTTAGGTATTTTTCTATCAAACTTTTTATTTGGTAATTTATTTAATGCAATTTGCCCAAAACCAAACCACCAAATTCCAGTCAATAGAAAGCTTATTCTTGTAAAAAAAGCTTGCTTTTCCTCAGGAGCAAGTTGTATCATAGCAAGACAAACGGTTAAAAGTAGTACTGATCCAATATAACCAAACATATAACCTTGTGCAGATACTTTATCCATTTTATTTTCACTTACAATTTCAGGGAGATAGGAATTATAAAAAACTAAACTTCCCCAAAAGCCTATGCTTCCAGTAATATTTAGTAATAATGCTAGCCAAACTAATTTACCAGAAGTAAAGAAAAACATACCAATACACGAAAATGCTCCTAAATAACAGAAAAATCTTAGGAATTTAATTTTATTTCCTATTAAGTCTGCTATAGATGATAAAACGGGAGATAAAACAATAACAAAGAAAAAAGCAATTGCTAATGAAAAATTAAATGCAGATTCTGGTAATAAACCTAAAAATTTTATTGGTGCATTATTTGCATCATATGTCATAGCTGTATAATATACAGGAAAAATAGCAGATGCAATGACTAAAGCATGAACAGAATTTGCCCAATCATAAGAAATCCAAGCTCTAATTAATTTAGGATTATCTTTTATATTCATATGTAATATTTGAGTGGTAAACTTAATAAAAATAAAAAGAACAAATTGTTATCTTTTTTATTGTATAAAATAATTTCTTTTTGTGGATAGATTGTCCCAAATAATTTCTGAATGCTCTATTTTTGTGTCTTAATTGTTAAATAAAAATAAGGATAAAATTAGTCCTAAAATTAATATTTTAATGAAAAAAAAAGTTTCTATTTTTTGGTTTAGAAGAGATTTAAGATTGTCTGATAATGTAGGATTACATCACGCACTTCATTCTAATGATAAAGTTTTACCATTATTTATTTTTGATGAAACAATTTTATCCAAATTAGAAAATAAAAAAGATAGGAGAGTAGATTATATTCATCAGGCTTTAAATAAAATTAATTCTGAATTAAAATCTTATGGAACTACATTAACAACTTTTTGTGGTAATCCATTATCTATTTATAAAAAACTGATAGATGAATACGATGTACAAGCTGTATTTTGTAATAGAGATTACGAGCCAAATGCAATTGATAGAGATAAAGAAATATATTATTTTCTTAGAGAACATAATATAGTTTTAAAAGGTTACAAAGACCAGGTTATTTTTGATAGAAATGAGATTTTAAAGAAAGATGGAAATCCATATACTGTTTATACGCCATATTCTAAAAAATGGAAAGAAGCTTTGAAAAAAGAACATTATTCGGCATATGATTTAAACTTTGATAATTTTTATCAACAACAATTCTCTGATATTCATTCCTTAGAAGATTTAGGTTTTGAGAAATCTGATATAGAATTTAATTCACCAATACTTGATAAATCTATTATAGATGAATATGATAAGTATAGAGATTTTCCTGCGATACAAAAAACAACTCAACTTGGTATTGCATTACGTTTCGGAACAATAAGTATAAGAAAATGTGTAGAATTTGCTTTAAAACATAATGAAATTTGGTTATCAGAATTAATATGGAGAGAATTTTTTATGCAAATATTGTATCATTTTCCAAAAGTTGTTCATCAATCTTTCAAAATAAAATATGATGAAATTAAATGGAGAAATAATGAAAAAGAATTTCAGAAATGGTGCGAAGGAAAAACAGGTTATCCAATAGTTGATGCAGGAATGCGACAATTAAATGAAACAGGATATATGCATAATAGAGTTCGTATGATTGTAGCAAGTTTTCTTTGTAAACATTTATTGATTGATTGGCGATGGGGAGAGACTTATTTTGCTCAACAACTTAATGATTACGATTTATCTGCAAACAATGGAAATTGGCAATGGGCAGCAGGATCAGGCTGTGATGCAGCTCCATATTTTAGAGTTTTTAATCCGGAAATTCAAACAACAAAATTTGATAAAGACTTTGAATATATAAAAAAATGGGTTCCAGAATATGGAACAAGCAAATATGTTAAACCTATTGTAGAACATCGTTTTGCAAGAGAAAGAGCTTTGCAAGTTTATGGTGAAACACTAAAGGAACAATAATTGTATATTTTAAAAAAAAATAAAAAAATGATTTATAATTTTTGTCTAAAAAATCTTATCTATTTTTGTTAAATGCAATCAGTTTCTAAAACCAAAAATAAGTTTGTCAAATTTATTGTTCATGCAGTAAATTATTTTCAAGATTTGTTGAATCTTTTAAAGCTCGTGCTTAGTGAAAGACAGTTTTTATATCTGTCTTGTGTATTGGTTGCAATATCTTCAGGTTTAGCAGTGATTGTTTTAAAATCATTTGCCCATTATGTATTTCAATTTACATTATATATCAATGAAATATTAGAGTTACCTTATGTAAATAGTCTTTTACCTATATTAGGAATTGTTGCTACAGTATTTGTTATTCAAAAATTTTTAGATGGTTCAATAGAGAAAGGAACATCACAAATTATGATTGCTGTAGCAAAAAAATCTGGAATAATGCCTAAAAAGCAAATGTATGCCCAAATTATAACAAGTTCATTAACAGTTGGTATGGGAGGGTCTGCAGGATTAGAATCTCCTATTACAATTACAGGAGCAGCTTTTGGTTCTAATTATGGTCAATATTATCGATTCCGATACAAAGAAAGAACATTATTATTAGCATGTGGAGTTGCTTCAGGAATAGCAACAGCTTTCAATGCACCAATAGCTGGTGTTTTATTTGCTATAGAAATAGTTTTGGCAGATATGAGTGTAACTGCTTTTATACCATTGTTATTGTCTTCTGCAACAGGAGCTTTAATAGCAAATATATCATTAAAAAGAGAAATGTTATTGTCTTTTCGTTATGAATTAGAGTTTGATTATAGAAATGTTGTTTTTTATGTTGTTTTAGGTATTTTAGCAGGTTTTATTTCTATATATCATGCTAGATTGTTTAGAAAAGTAGAACATATGATTAGTCATTATTCGGAGAATGTATATTGGCGAGCAGTTGTTGGCTCTTCTTTCTTGGCTTTATTAATTTTCTTTTTTCCAACATTATTTGGAGAGGGATACGAAGGGATTAATTATTTAGTAAATGATAAAGCTAGGTTTATTTTAAGTAATTCTTTGTTAGAGAGCTTTAGTCATAATCAATGGATTGTTTTAGGATTTGTATTAGTCGTTATTCTTATAAAATCTATTGCAACAGGTCTTACATTAGGAAGTGGGGGAAATGGAGGAAATTTCGCTCCTTCATTATTTGTAGGTTCTTATTTAGGTTATTTTATTTCTAAATTATTTAATTTAATCGGATTTAATCTTCCAGTTGCAAATTTCACTGTTGTAGGCATGGCTGCTTTATTGAGTGGCTTGTTTCATGCGCCATTAACAGCAATTTTCTTAATTGCTGAAATAACTGGAGGATATGGACTAATCATTCCGTTAATGATTGTTTCGTCTATAAGTTTTGCTATATCAAAACGATATGATAAATATTCTATGGATTTATATTCAATTGCAGATCAAGGAATAGTTTTTACATCTGATAAAGATCAAAATTTATTCAATAAGATAGATTTATTTTCTATTTATATTAAAAATATTAAAACACTTACAACAGATAACTCTATAGAGGATATAAAAGATATTTTTTCTACAACAACTCAGCATTTTATTCCAGTTCTTAATGAAGATCAGACAATTAATGGTGTAGTAGTTTTAGATCAAATTAGACAATTTTTATTTCATGAAACTTTTGGGGATAAAACATTTGAAGATTGTATTTCTGTAGCTCCATCAATTTCAGTTTTTGCTAATTCTGCAAACGTTATAAAAATGATGGAAAATAAAAAGATTGACTATATGTTGTTGACTAAGCAAGGAAAGTATGTTGGGTATGTTACAGAAAGTTTATTATTAGAAAACTACAGATATAACTTGAAAAATTTAAGAATAGAATAATTCTCATCTGTAAAATTTAGGAGCAATTCCCTCAATTCTTTTGAAAAATTTACCAAAAAAAGATTGTGAAGGAAAATTTAATTCATCAGATATTTCCTGGATAGTCATATTTGTTGATTTTAATAAAGCTTTTGCTTCTAAAATAACATAATCGTCAATCCATTGACTTGCAGTTTTTCCTGTTGATTTTTTAACTATGTGAGATAAATAGCTTGCTGTTATATTCATTTCTTTTGCATAATAGTCAACTTTTCTTTCTGTTCTATAATTATCACGAACAATTTTTATAAATGTACTCGATATTTTTTCTCCTTTTCTGAGAGTGTGATTTTTATTTAATTTATGAATAAAATTCCCTATTCCATAAAAATATGCTAATGTTAGATGTGTAATAATTTTGATTTGATGAGGAGAATCTTTTACATTTATAATTCTTCTTAATGTATTACAATAGTTCAATATAGAGTTTAATTCATCTTCATTTAATTTAATATGTGGTCTATTTTTTTATATTCAGATATAAAGAATGATCAATAAAAGAATCTAAACGTTCAGTAAAATCTTTTGTCATATAAATTAAAATTCCATAAAAATCATCACTAAAGCTTGCAGGTTCTAAAATTTGTCCTGGAATTGAAATCGCAATACTAGATGATTGAAAGTGATAATCAATCAAATCTATTTTACCATTCATTTCACCTTGCAAGCATATACAACAAATAGTTAAATCAGTTTTAATCGGATGATTATATGCTATATGTTTAGATTTAGATAATTCACAGATGTATATTTCATCATCTATTTTATCTAAATTTTCTCTTCCTTCTAAAGATTTTAAAAGGTCATATTTTACAATTTTAGACATTCTTAATGAGTTTAACTTTGTTAAATAACGTTTAATGTCCAATTTTATGATGTTATTTTTATGAATTTATTTAAAAAATGATAATAATGACCAATTATAAATAAATTTAACCTTTCCTAAATATCTGCATGAATATAATTTTGCATTATAATTATTAAAAATAAAAATATCATGATTGTTAAAAGGGAAAACATTTTTAAAAGAAATTTAATTTTATTATTATCTTTTACTTTGTTATTAAGTGTTCAGAAGATAAATGCTCAAACTTTCTTAAATTCTATAAAAGAAAGAATTTCACTTGGTGTAAAAGCTGAAGGAAATGGTACAAATTTTATAATAAAAAATAATCCAAATTTAAAGAGTAAAATAGATTTTGGAGGTGCAATTGGAACTATAATAAGATTTAAGTTAACGGAAAATTTAGCTATTCAAGAAGATATTATGTTTGTATATAATTCATCCACTATAGAAAGGAATGGAGTAGATGATAAATTTCAATATTTTGGAACAGAAGTACCTATTTATTTAATGGGACAATGGAAAAATAATTCAGATGGAAGATTTTTTATTGGAGCCGGACCATATTTTGGTTTAGGTTTTTCCGGAAAATATAAAAATGATGATATTGATGTATTTAAAAAATATGATGGAAATAAGTCTGAAATGAAGAGAATATCAAATGGTTTAGCAGCTAATATAGGTTATGAATTAAGTTCTGGATTACAATTGAATGCAACTTACAAATATGGATTTAATTCACTCAATAAAGATAAAAATGAATATAAAATGTTACCACAATCTTTTTCTTTTGGTTTAGGATATAGTTTTTAATAAAAAAACGAGAAGTTTACTTCTCGTTTTTTTATTATTTGAAATTAATTTTTGTATTCTCCAATTAAGATAACTGGTTTTATAGTTTTACCAGATTCTGAATCTTCAATCGCTTGATTAATATCTTCAAATTTATATTTTTTAATTAATTTATCGAATGGGAATTGACCATTTAGATACATTTCTACCATTTGTGGAATAAATTCTGTAGGAACACTATCACCTTCAACAATTCCTAATAGTTTAATTCCTTTCAAAACATAAGAATTCATTTCAACTTCTAATGGTTTTGTTGCAACACCAACTATTCCCATTTGTCCTAATGATTTTAAATTAGCTAGTGTATTATTAATAACATCGTTTCGTCCTGTAGTATCAAAACCAAAATCAAATCCTTTAGGAGATATTTCTTTTAATGCTTCAATTACATCCACATTACGACTATTGATTACATGTGTAGCTCCCAATTCTTTAGAGAACTCTAAACGATCCTCGTTAATATCAACCATTACGATTTTACCAGCAGAACATGCTTTTGCTGCTAGTAAAGCTGATAATCCAACAGCACCAGCACCAGAAATTACTATAGTTTTTCCTGGAGAAACTTTTAGTGAATTAATAACAGCTCCAGCTCCAGTTTGTATTCCACATCCTAAAGGGCCTAATAATTCTAAAGGTGCTTTTTCTGAAACTTTTATTGCATTTCTTTTATTTGCTATTGCATAGGTAGCAAATGAAGACTGTGAAAAGAAATTATCAAAAACATCATGATTATGATCGTGATGACTATGAGATCCATCTAACCTTGATCCTCCAAAATTTAAACCAGGGAAATTTTCACAATAAGTAGGTTTTCCTTGTTGACATGTATAACATTCTCCACAAAAACCAAATGTTAATACAACGTGGTCTCCAGGTTTTAATTCTGTTACTCCAGTTCCAACTTTTTCAACAATTCCAGAACCTTCATGTCCAAGCACGATAGGAAAAGGAGTAGGTCCAGTTTGTTGGTCTCTTGCAGCCATATCTGTATGACAAGTTCCAGATGCCACAATTCTTACTAATACTTCATCTTCTCTAGGTTCATCTAAGGAAATTTTTTCTAATTCAAATTTCCCTCCTTTCTCTTTTACAAGAGCAGCAGTTATTTCCATTTTTTTGTGTGTTTTAAATACACTACAATTTAAGAAATATATTGCTTATTTAGTGCGTTAATAAGTTAATTAAATCTAAATGTTTTAGTATTATAGTATTAATAAAAATGACTAATTTATTAAAGTTGATACTTAATTAATGTTTCTATATTCTACAGGAGATTTGCCTACTTTTTGTTTAAATAATCGTGTGAAATGTTGAGGATATTTAAATCCTAAATCATAAGCTATTTGGCTTATCGATTTATCAAAGTCTAAGATTCGTTCTTTTGCTACATCAATTATTCTATTTTGGATATATTCTTGAGCAGATACACCTGTTTCTTTTTTAATTAAATCTCCAAAATAGTTTGATGATAAATTTAATTCATTTGCACAGTAAGTTACAGATAGTAATCCATTTACTGATGCGATACCAGAAGATAAATAACTGGTAATTAAATCTTCAAATTTTTCTAAAACACCTTTATTTGGTTTTTCTCTTGTAATGAATTGTCTATCATAAAATCTATCACAATAGTTTAAAAATAATTCAATATTAGCACTAATTAATTTTTTACTATGCTTGTCTATTGTTTGTTGTAGTTCAAATTCAATTTTAGAAAAACAGTCCAATATAATTTGTCTTTCTTTTAGAGACAAGTGTAATGCTTCATTCATTTGATATGAAAAGAAATTAAAGTCTTTTATTGTTTTTCCGAGAGAAGTTCCATGAATTAAATCTGGATGAAATACCATAACATGACCTTGTGGTTGATAATTGGATATTTCATATTCAATATCCCAAACCTGTCCTGGTCCAACAAATACTAATGTTCCTTCTTGGTAATCATAATAATCTAATCCATATCTTATATCACCACATTTTACATCTTTTAGAAAAACAGCATAAATTCCAAAATTCATTTTCACTTTTGTTCCTGCTTTCCAATCACGAGGAGGACATTTAGACAGGTCTAAAATACTTATTAATGGATGTAAAGTCTCTACTCCACAAGAATCGTTATAGTCACTTACTGAATTAAAATAAACTATTTCACTCATTTTTCACTTATTTGTTAAACAAAATTAAGTCATATAAATGGTTAAACATCATTAATTTATATGAATCAGTAATAAAGGTAAATAATGCAGTAATATGTATAACTATTCTCATTTTGTTTCGATGCAATTTTGTAATGTCTTAATGAGTAAGGCTTTATTTATTAATCTAAAATCAAAAAAAATGGATAAAAGAAAATTAGGAAATCAAGGTTTAGAGGTTTCTAAACTTGGATTAGGCTGTATGGGATTAACTTTTGGATATGGTCCAGCAACAGATGAAAATGATGCAATAAAACTAATCCAAAAAGCATACGAATTAGGAATTACTTTTTTTGATACTGCTGAAGCTTATAGTCAAGGTGGAAATGAAATTTTATTAGGTAAAGCTGTCAAATCATTTAGACAAGATGTTGTTTTAGCTACAAAATTTGGTTTTTTGGATGGAGATGCAACAAAAGGTATGGATAGTAGACCAGAAAGAATACGAAAAGTTGTTGAGAATTCTCTTAAATATCTTGGTACTGATTATATAGATTTACTTTATCAGCACAGAATAGATCCTAATGTACCTATTGAAGATGTTGCTGGAACAGTTAAAGATTTAATTGATGAAGGTAAAGTTAAATTTTTTGGAATGAGTGAAGCTGGTATAGATAGTATTAAACGTGCAAATACAATACAACCTGTAAGTGTTTTACAAAGTGAATATTCTCTTTGGTGGAGAGAACCAGAAAATGAAATATTACCACTTTTGGAAGAATTACAGATAGGTTTCGTACCATTTAGTCCACTTGGAAAAGGTTTTCTGACAGGAGCTATCAATGAAAATACAAAATTTGATAGTTCAGATTTTAGAAATATTGTTCCTCGATTTTCTGAAGAAAATAGAAAAATAAACCAATCAATGGTTGATTTATTGAAAGAAATTGCGACAGAAAAAAATGCAACGCCATCTCAAATCGCTTTAGCGTGGTTATCAGCACAAAAACCTTGGATAGTTCCAATTCCAGGTACAACAAAAATTCATCGTCTTGAAGAGAATATAGATTCTGTAAATGTAGAATTATCAAAAGATGATTTACAAAGAATAGAAGAAGCTTCGAATAAAATTAAAATTCATGGAGATCGCTATCCAAAGGAATTACAAAATAGAGTAGGTAAATAAAATACTTAAAGACAAGTGATTAAAATACAATATTTTATTGATTTTTTTGGATATTTAAAGATACCATATTATAAAGAATATAAATGTCATCATATTTAGAAAAAGGAATAAAAGCACCAAAAGAATGGTTTACAGGTAATGTTTGGCTAAACATAAATGTAAAACCAGAAGAAGGTTATAATACAAATATTGGTACTGTAACTTTTGAACCAAAAGCAAGAACAAATTGGCATAAACATACATCTGGGCAAATTCTATTTGTGATTGAAGGTATTGGATATTATCAAGAACAAGGAGATAAAATTAAGGTCATTAAACAAGGAGATGTTATAAAAATCCCTAAAGATGTAAAACATTGGCATGGAGCATCACATCAAAGTGAAATGCGACATATAGCAATGATAACAGATTTTGATAAGGACGAAACAAAATGGTTAGAAATTGTTAATGATGATGAGTATAACCAATTCAAATCACCTATTTATGATGTAGAAAATAATATATCCATAAAAGCGATAATGAATCATGAAGAATTATGGCCAAATTACGTGTCTACATTAAAAGATTCTGATCCAGATTTGATAGAGGTTTTTGATAATTTTGCTTTCGATGAAATAATAGAGAATAGTAAAATAGATGTAAAACTTAGAACATTGATTATTATAGCTTCTACTATAGGAAGTCAGTCGTTAACAGAATTTAAAATGTTTGTAAACGCAGCATTAAATATAGAAATATCAACAATTCAAATAAAAGAAGTTGTTTATCAGTCAGTTCCTTATGTAGGTATTTCTAAAGTGATAGATTTTATTCATGCTACAAATGCAATATTTAGAGAGAGAAATATAGAACTAAATATAGATAGTCAGTCAACTACAAATTTCTCTAACAGATTAGAAAAAGGTTTAGCTGTTCAGAAACACATTTTTGGAAATACAATTGATGAGATGTATAAAAAATCACCTAAAGATTTATTACATATTCAAGAATATTTATCAGCTAATTGCTTTGGAGATTATGTAACTAGAAATGGTATAGAAATTAACGTAAGAGAACTGTTAACTCTTTCTTTTCTTATTGCTTTAGGCGGTACAGAAAATCAAATAAAAGGTCATATACAAGGGAATATTAATATTGGGAACGATAGAGAATTATTAATTGATATGATGACACAACTGATTCCTTATGTAGGTTATCCCAGAGTTTTGAATGCTCTAAATTGCTTAAACGAGATAATTCCATCAAAATAATAATAAAAAACAAACAATTATGAAAACAGTAAAATTAAATAATGGTGTCGTAATGCCTATTCTTGGTTTAGGTGTTTATCAAATAACAGATTATCAAGAATGTAAAAATACAGTATTAGATGCGCTTAAAATTGGTTATCGATCAATAGATACAGCTGCAATTTACAAAAATGAAGAAGCAGTTGGTGAAGCTATAAAAGAAAGTGGAATAAATCGTGAAGATTTATTCATAACAACAAAGCTTTGGATAAAAGATGCAGGTTATGATAGTGCAAAAAAGGCTTTTGAATTATCATTAAAAAAATTACAGGTAGATTATTTAGATTTATATCTTATTCACCAACCTTATGGAGATATTTATGGTTCTTGGAAAGCTATGGAGGAATTATACAAAGAAGGAAAAATAAGGGCTATTGGTGTTTCTAATTTTCATCCAGATAGGTTGATGGATTTAATTGTTCATAATGAAATAATTCCTGCTATTAATCAAATTGAAACTCATCCTTTTTTTCAAAGAAATAATGATCAAAAATTTTTAAAAGAGAATGGTGTACAAATAGAATCTTGGGCATCTTTTGCTGAAGGTAAAAATGATATTTTTCATAACGAAATTCTTTCTGAAATAGGTGAAAAATATAATAAGTCAGTTGCTCAAGTTATTTTACGTTGGTTAGTACAAAGAGGTGTTGTTGTTATTCCTAAATCGGTAAAAAAAGAACGTTTAGAAGAGAATTTTAATGTTTTTGATTTTGATCTTTCTTTAGACGATATGAATTTGATAGCAAATTTAGATCAAAAAGAAAGTTTGTTCTTTGATCATAGAGATCCAGAAAGAATAAAATGGTTATCAAATTTAGATTAATCAATTCAATTTTATAATAAAATAAAAATATGGAAACAATAAAAGTAAAAGCTTTTGGTACTAATTCATCAAATGATGAATTAGCAGAAATGGTAATAAATAGAAGAAAGGTACAAGCGCATGATGTAGAAATGGAAATATTATATTGTGGTATATGTCATTCGGATTTACATCAAATAAAAAATGATTTTGGAGCAACACTATTTCCAATTGTACCAGGGCACGAAATTCTAGGAAGAGTGACAGCAATTGGTGAGCATGTTTCAAAATTTAGTATAGGAGATTTAGTAGGTGTTGGTTGTATTGTAGATAGTTGTAGACATTGTGAGTCTTGCGAAGAAGGAGTAGAACAATTTTGTGAAGAAGGTGTTACATTTTCATTCAATAGTGTAGATAAGGTTTCTGGAGGACATACGTTTGGAGGTTTTTCTAATACATATGTTTGTGATGAGAAATATGTATTAAGAATGCCAGAGTTTGATAATTTAGCAAGTGCCGCTCCTTTACTTTGTGCAGGGATTACAGTGTATTCTCCATTAATGCATTGGCAAGCAGGTCCAGGTAAAAAAGTTGGAGTTTTAGGAATAGGAGGATTAGGGCATTTAGCAATAAAAATAGCAAAAGCGATGGGAGCTGAAGTTACTGTATTTACAACTTCTCCTTCAAAAATTGAAGATGCAATTCGTTTGGGTGCTGATCATGCAGTTTTATCGAATGATAATGAAGTAATGTCTAACTATACACGTCAATTACATTTTATTATAGATACAGTTTCTGCTAAACACGATGTAAATACTTATCTTAATTTACTTCGTCATGATGGAACTGTTGTTTTAGTTGGTTTGCCTCCTGAAGCATTAGAAATAGGAGCTTTTAATGTAGTTTCAGGAAGAAAAAGTTTTGCAGGATCTAATATTGGAGGAATTAAGGAAACACAAGAGATGTTAGATTTTTGTTATAAACACAATATTGTTGCAGATAGTGAAATTATAAATATTCAAGATGTTAATACAGCTTTTGAGAGATTAGAAAAAGGTGATGTAAAATATCGTTTTGTAATTGATATGGCTTCATTAAAAAATTAAAAATATAGAATCTAGAAGTTAATCTTCTAGGTTCTTTTTAATTTTAAGAATTACTTTTGTTCCTTGTCCTTTTTTACTTTCTATTATTATTTCACCTCCAATTATTTCAGCAAATTTTGTTGCTATATTTAATCCTAAACCAGATCCAGAGATATTTAATGTCGTTTGATCTTGTGTTCTAAAAAAACGATTTTTAATTAATTCTAAATCATTTTCACTAATACCAATTCCGTTGTCTTCAAAAATGATATAACAATAACTATTTTCAAAATTAGAAGAAACCGTAATAATTCCATTTAGTTTAGAATATTTTATTGCATTAGATAGAATATTATCAATTATAATCTCAATAACTTCTTTATAACTATTGATTGATTCGTTTGTTAATTGATTTATTTTAATTTGTATTTGTTTTTCGTTTAATAAAATATCAAAACGATTTATCGCAGTTAGTATTTCATTTTTTACATTTATACTTGTTTTATCTAAATCTAAACTGTGATTTTCTACGCGTGAAAATAATAAAAACTGTTCCACTAATCGATAAAGACGCTCAACTTGTTTTAATGTATAATTAATTTTTTCGTTATATTCTTCTTGAGTTCTTTCTTTTCGAATTAATATTTCTAAAGTACCTTTTATAATTGCTAAAGGAGTTCGTAGTTCATGTGAAGCATCTGCAGAAAATTGTTTTGCTCTTATTAATTGAAATTCTAATCGATCCAAAAGAGAATTTATTGTGACAGAAAGCTGATGTAATTCGTCTTTGTTCTTATGTAAAATAATTCTTTCAGACAGATTATTTTCAGAAATTGATTGTGCTGTTTGTATGATATTAAATACTGGTTCTATCGATCTTGAAGCTATAAATTGTGTAATAAAAAATATGATTATAATAGAAATAGGAAAAATGATGAACAATGCTTTTTGTAAATATGATAAAGCAAGTTGATTGTGTTTGGTAGAAATACCAACAACAACATAACCTACAACTTCTCCATGATGAATTAATTTAGCTTGAGAAATTAACATTTCAATAGATTTATAATAAGCGTAATATGGTTTTTTATCTTTTTGATGATCTTTCCACAAAAGTTTACTTTGTACTAAATTCGGGGAGTTTTCAACTAAATTAAAATTTGTATCATAAATAGAAATAAATACAGGATTTAATGAAATATCTGTATGTTCTATTTCTTCCCATTCTCTTGGTGCTACATAACTAGTGAAGGTTGGTTCTTGTAAAACATAATTTATATGACCATCAATTTCATCTTCCAAGGATTCATACATGGTTTTATTAATTCCATTATTCACAATAAGATATATTAATCCTAAAATAATAAGTAGAATAACAGAAAATGAAATACTATAAAATATAGCAATTCTATTTTTTATGGATAAATTTTTAAACATCTTTTGATATATAGCCAACACCTCTTATCGTGTGTAAACGAGGATCATCTTTTGTTAAATTTAATTTTTTTCGAATAGCATTTATAAAAACATCAATTACACTCGTATCATATTCGAAATGAATATCCCAAACGTTTTCGATAATTTCTTTTCGTGTGCAAATTCGGTTTTTATTTTTAAATAGATAATATAAAAGTTGAAATTCTTTAAGTGTAAAATCTATAATTTTTTTGTCTAAAAATACTTGATGTGTCGTTACATTGATTGTTATATTCCCAAAGTTTAAATCATCGACTGTTTCAATTTCTCTTAAATAGACATTAATGCGAGCAATTAATTCATTGAAGTTAAAAGGTTTTTTTATATAATCATTTGCACCAGCATTTAATCCTTCAATAGTATCTTGAACTGTATCTTTTGCAGTTATAAATAGGATAGGTGTTTTTGTATTAGGATTGTCAGAATTTCTTATTGCTTTACAAACATCAATTCCAGATAAGTCAAGAATCATCCAATCCAATAGGATAACATCAAAAACTTCATTGTTTATTTTTAGCAAAGCTTCTTCGCCACTTATAGTATGCGTTACAATCATTTCTTCTTCTTGTAAACCTTGAATCATGAAATTAGCAATTCCCATTTCATCTTCAACGACTAAAATCTTTGCCTTCGTCATTTTTATTTTGGTATTAAAACATTCAAAGCATTAGGTATTATACTAATATCAATACTTTTGTCGGTTAGAATAATAGCTTCACCATCAATCTGAGCAATTGTTTTCTCATTAGCAGAATATAACTTCATTTCACTTATTTGAATAACTTTTGCAACTTTCATTTTTTCGAGTTTTTTTCTCAATACAGAAATTGAAAACTGAATTTGTTGTATAAAATTAAGTTTTTTTACGGCTACAAAGTCTAATTTTCCATCATTTAATTTCGCATTTGGGCAAAAAGTTATTCCATAACCAGCTTCGTTAGAATTAGAGCAAAATAAAAAATAGTAATCATCTTCCAGAATTTGATTATTACCTAATTCAATTTTAAATGTTTTTGATTGGTAACTAAAAATAGATTTTGTTGAAGCTGATACATAACCTAAGAAATTTCTAAGATTAGTTTTCGAATAATTATTGATAACATCTGCATCAATTCCAAATCCAATATTACTAAAAAAGAAATGATTGTTAAGTTTTCCAGCGTCTATCTTCATTGCTTTTGCTTCACAAATTATTTCAAATGCTTTTTCTATACATTTAGGAATATTTAAGTTTGATGCTAAACCATTTCCAGATCCGATTGGAATAATACCTAATAAGATTTCTGTACCAACCAATGCTTGTGCGACTTCATTAATTGTTCCATCTCCGCCACAAGCAACTATTGAGTAAGGCTTTTCATGGAGTAGACTTTTTACTAAATCAGTAGCATGACCAGTTTTTTCAGTTAATAAAATTTTAAATTCAACGTTTTTTGATTGAAAAAAACGTTGAATTTCTGATTGTATGATTTTTCCTTTACCCTTTCCAGCAATTGGATTTACGATAAAAATGATTTTATTTTTCACTTAATAATTTGTTATTAAATAAATAATCAGCAGTTTGATAATTTGATATAATAGAACGCTCGAATTTTGGATCAACTTTAGCATCAATCAAATTTGTTTTGTTCCATTTGTATTGATTAATTATTTTTTGATCGGAAAGAATACTAACATCATCACCTCTTTTCATTCCTAATTTGATGTATGTACCAACAAAAGATCGAGATTGATACAATGGATCAAAAATATCTTTTCCATAAAATTGCGAAGTATATTTCCAATTTAATAATGAAAATAAAGTTGGAAAAATATCAATCTGAGAAACTTCTTTTTCAACTTTTTCATTATTATGAGAGTGTAAATTGTAGATAAATGCAGGAATATGATGATTTTTAATATCAATAGCATCTTTACCTGCGCTACTAGCACAATGATCAGCAATAAAAACAAAAACAGTATTATTAAACCAAGGTTTCTTTTTTGCTTGTTTCAAAAACTCTCCTATGGCATAATCAGAATATTTTACAGCTCCTGGACGACCTGTTCCTGATGGAATATCTATTTTTCCATTTTCGTATGTATAAGGTTTATGATTTGATGTTGACATTACAAAAGCAAAAAATGGTTGTTTTGATTGATATTTTTCATCAGCAACTTTCAGAACTTTTCTATAGATATCGTCATCAGCAATTCCCCATGCATTTTCAAAAGTTACTTCATTATCATCTATATTATATCGTTTTGTATTTATATCATCACTCAAAATACTTCCACGTCCTCTATCATAAATATCAAATCCATTTCCTCCAAAAAAAGCATTCATATTGTCAAAATATCCATCTCCTCCATAAAAAAACATATTATGATATCCTTTTGCCTTAAAAACAGAAGAAACTGTATATAAATTTTGATTATCTACACGTTTAACAATACTATTTCCTGGTGTTGGAGGGATAGAAAGTGTTACAGCTTCCATACCACGTACAGTTCGTGTTCCATTCGCAAACATGTTAGAAAAATAAATACTATTATCAGCTAATTGATTAAGATTAGGTGTGATAGATTTATTATTGTATTTCTCTTGAAGAAAAGAAGAACTCATACTTTCCATCATAACAAAAATTACATTTGGTTTTTGTTCAATTTCTGTAGGATTATTTGCTAAAACAGTTCTTCTTAAAGGATTTTTAAATTCTTGATCGAAAACAGTTTTTGAATCTTTTAATTCTATTTTCATTTCAGAGAAAGCATCTTCAATAGGAATAGATTTATAATGTTCATCATATTTTAAGTGGTTATTTCTAAATGCTGAGAAAAAAGAAAAAATTCCAGCTTTAGAAATCTCATTGTTGTATCTATTTTCAGATGTCGAGCTACTATCGTTATTAATAAAAAATAATGTTGTGGTTGCTATAATTAGATTTATTCCAAAAATGATTATTTTCTGAGTGAATGTTGCTTTGTAATTGAATGTACTGTAAAATACTTTTCTTTTTTTAGAAATATAAAGAGTGATACCTGTTATTAAAACTATTCCTCCAATTAATAAAGGTAATGGATATGATTCTTGAATGTTTTTTACAACTTCATAAGTGTAAATAAGGTAATCTACAGCAATAAAATTAAATCTACTTTTGAATTCATCCCAAAATGTAATTTCAGCAAAAAATGTGAAATAGATAATTACTAAAAATAACGTATATATAAAATAAACAAATATTTTATCAAAAATACTATTAATGAATCGATTGGGTAATACTAAAAAATAAAATGATAGAAATAAGCAAAAACAACTTACAACACTTATATCATAAATGAATCCCCAAAAAAATGTATGTAATATTTCAGTTATAGACCAATTGAAATCTTTATTAATCCATAAAGCGAAAATTATACGAAGAATAAAAGAGATAATAATGAATAATGTAGAAAAGAATAGTAGACTACTATAACGATTCTTTAATTTATTTGTAAACATTTTGTATTAAATTATGCTTCAAATATCAATGTTAAATAGAAGTTATACCTAACGAAAATAAAAACTTAAGCGAATCTTAAGTTTAGCTAGAATGCAATAATATTCACTATGCAGAAAAGTTAATAAATTAAAAAGGTTAATTTAAATGAAATATAATTGTAAATTTGCACACTATTTTTAAATATTGAAAATAATGGAAGAGATGTTAGTTAATGAAAAAGAAGAGAAGTTTTTAAATTATTGGGAACAGAGATTTAAAACAATATTTGAAGATAATACTAGTTGGACTAAGTTATTTATGACAGTTAACAAATCTACATTCCCAGATTCAGTAAACATTGAAGTTTTTTCGAAAAGATTCTCACAAGATTTTAATATGCAGTTATCATATAAATACGATGAAGTTGATAACGAATATGATTTGACGATTGTTAAATTAAACTAATTATTTAATAACTTACAAAATTTATAAAAATTCTAAATTAAATAATTATTAATTTTTTTCAAATACTATTTGATTATTTTTAATAAAATGTTTAATTTTGCAGTTCACTTTTAAAGAGGTGATTTTAGTTTTTAAAGTTTACAACATTTGTATAGCTCATAATAAGGTTGAGCGTCTCTACGGCAGACCGTAAATACTTGCCACTACAAATGAATTTTTTCTTTTTTGCATTAATTGTAAAAATAGAGATATATTTGTTTGTCGAAGTAAATACAAATGGTTTAAACATATTAAACAAATACAACAGCAAACAAAACAATGAACCAAAGACTTTTCATTCAGAAGAAATCAGAATTTGACATTATAAGTCAAAAGACTACAATAGAACTTAGAAACCTTGTACCTACAATTGAGTGCAAGGTTTTTGTTATTTATGATCTATTTAATATAGACGAAAATCAACTAGAAATGGTTCAAAATAAGGTGTTTGTAGATCCTGTTACAGATATATCTTTTAAGTACGTTGAGGATGCTATAAATGAAAGCATCCCTTATTCAAAAAACTTTTTTGCTACTGAGTTTTTACCAGGTCAGTATAGTCAAAGAGATGATTCTGCTGAACAATGTTTAGTTTTGATGAATGTTGAAAATGTAACAATAAAATCTGGACTATTATATGTTTTCAATGATGATTTATCGAAAGATGATTTACAGAAAGTAAAAAGTTATTTAATTAATCCAATAGAATCTCGTGAAAAAGATTTATCAAAAATGGAAATCCCTGCAAATCCTGCAGTAACAGAAGTTCCTACTATAGATGGATTTATTATAGCTGACGAAAAGCAGTTAAATGATATTCATACAAACTTTGGTTTATCATTAGAAATGGATGATTTAATTTTTATACAAGATTATTTTAAATCAATTCAACGCAATCCTACAGAAACAGAATTAAAAGTTTTAGACACTTATTGGTCGGACCATTGTCGTCATACAACTTTTGAAACAGAAATAACAGACATTAAGTTTAATTCTAAATTTAATGCAACTCTTCAAAAAACATTCGATTATTATCAACAAATTCGTCAAGAATTAGGAATTACTAAACCAATTCGTTTGATGGATTTAGCAACAATTATGGGGAAATATCTTTCTCGTACAGGTGTTGTTAAAAACATTGATGTATCAGAAGAAATTAATGCATGTTCTATTGCTGTTCCTATTGATGTAGATGGAATAGAAGAAGAATGGTTATTACAATTTAAGAATGAAACACATAATCACCCAACAGAAGTAGAACCTTATGGAGGAGCATCAACATGTGTTGGAGGAGCAATTCGTGACCCTTTAAGTGGTCGTTCTTATGTTTTTCAAGCAATGAGAATTACAGGAGCAGCTAATCCGTTAGAAAAAATTGAAGATACTTTACCAGGTAAATTACCACAAAGAAAAATAACAAAAGAAGCAGCAAACGGTTTCAGTTCTTATGGAAATCAAATTGGTTTAGCAACAACTTTTGTGAAAGAAATTTATGACGAAGGTTATAAAGCAAAACGAATGGAAGTTGGTTTTGTAGCTGGAGCTGTAAAAAAAGAATATGTACGTCGTGAAGAACCAGTTGCTGGAGATAGAATTATCTTATTAGGAGGAGCAACAGGTCGTGATGGAGTAGGAGGAGCTTCGGGATCATCTAAAACACATGATGGTTTAAAATTAGATGATTTATCTGCTGAGGTACAAAAAGGAAATGCAATTGTAGAAAGAAAAATACAACGTTTATTCCGTAATCCAAATGTATTAACATTAATCAAGAAATGTAATGATTTTGGTGCTGGAGGTGTTTCAGTTGCTATTGGAGAAATTGCAAGAGGAATTAATGTTGATTTAGATAAAGTTCCTTTGAAATATGCAGGCTTAAATGGTACTGAATTAGCTATTTCAGAATCTCAAGAACGTATGGCTGTTGCAGTAGAGGCAAAAGATGTTGATACATTTATAGCTTTAGCTAAAGAAGAAAATTTAGAAGCAACTTGTGTTGCTGAGGTTACTGCTGACGACACAATGACTTTAGTTTGGAAAGGAACTAAAATTGTTGAATTAGATCGTAAATTTTTAGATACAAATGGAGTTCGTAAACAAGCAAAAATTGAGGTTACGGACGAAAATTATACAAATCCTTTTGAAAATAAATCATTCGATAGAAATGAATTTATTGCAATGATGCAAGAATTAAATCATGCATCTCAAAAAGGTATGGTAGAGATGTTTGATAATAATGTTGGACGTTCTACTATTTTAAATGCTTTTGGAGGAAAAACAATGGATACTCCAGAAGATGTTTCTGTACAGAAATTTCCTACAGATGGTTTCACAAATGCTGTATCAATCGCATCATTTGGATATAATCCTATAATTTCTCGTTGGTCTAACTATCACGGAGCTTATTTTGCGGTGATAGATTCTATGACGAAAATTGTTGCTGCTGGAGGTAATTATGCTGATATTCGTTTGACTTTTCAAGAATATTTTGAAAAATTAAGAAACGAAGAAATTCGTTGGGGAAAACCTTTTGCTGCGATTTTAGGTACAATTGAAGCGCAACGTCAGTTTGGAATTCCTGCTATTGGAGGAAAAGATTCTATGTCAGGTTCATACCAAGATATAGATGTTCCACCAACATTAATTTCATTTGCTATTGCACCTTCTCAAACAAATAAAGTTGTTCAAGGTACATTGGTTAATAAAAATTCTAAATTATCTGTTTTTATTCCAACTCAGCATGAAGATTATTTGATTGATGAAAATAATACGAAATCAATTTTTGATTTTATAACTTCTCTTGATAGAAATAATGTAAAATCAATGATGATAGTTAAATTTGGAGGAATTGCAGAGACTTTAGCTAATATGGCTTTTGGTAATGAAATAGGTTTTGCAATAAATACTCAATTAGATTTGGCGAAATATTATCCTGGATCTATTATCATTGAACATGCAGATGAATTAAATGTTCCAACAGATATTTCTACAAATTATCATTCATTAGGAAATACTACAGATAAAGAATTATTTGAATTGAACGGAGAAGAAATTAATTTGAAAGAATTAAAACATCTTTGGAAAGAAACTTTTCATTCAATTTTCCCTTATAAATCATCTTCCGACAAAGTTATCGAAGATAAAGACTTGAAAGCTGAAGAAATTTGTTTTCCTTTCTCTGAAAATAAAGTTGCAAATCCTAAAGTGTTTATTCCAATTTTTCCTGGAACAAATTCAGAATATGATTCTGCAAAAGCTTTTATAAAAGAAGGAGCAATTGTTACAACTTTACCATTTAGAAATTTATCAGAACAAGATGTTGAAGAATCTGTAAATGCTTTTGTAACTGAAATAAATAAAGCAAATATTTTATTTATTCCTGGAGGTTTTTCTGCTGCTGATGAACCTGACGGATCGGGTAAATTTATAGCGACAGTTTTACGTAATGAAAAAATTAAAACTGCAATCCATCAATTATTAGAAAGAAATGGATTAATTTTAGGAGTGTGTAATGGTTTTCAAGCATTAATAAAATCAGGTTTATTGCCTTATGGTAGAATTCAGGATTTAGAAGAAAATACACCAACATTAACATTTAATGAAATTGGTCGTCATATTACACAATTAGCTAAAGTTCGTGTAAATAAATCTCACTCACCTTGGTTAAACGGAATGGAAGGTCAAGAGTATTGGATTCCTTTTTCTCATGGTGAAGGACGTTTCGTAGCAAATGACCAAGAATTAGAAAAATTAATAGATAAAGGTCAAATTGCAACACAATTTATTGATTTAGAAGGGAAATTGGCTGGACAAATGCCATATAATCCTAATGGATCTACTTTTGCTGTAGAAGGAATTGTTTCTCCTTGTGGGAAAATTTATGGTAGAATGGGACATCCAGAAAGATATGAAGAAGGATTATTCAAAAATATTCCAGATAATGGATATATGAATATCTTTAAAAATGCTGTAGAGTATTTTAAGAATTAAACAAACAACAAACAATAATAATTTTGATCCTGAACCAATCAAAATTAGAACTCGACAAATAACCTTGAACAAGTTATTTATCGCAAACAGGCAAACAAGAAGTGGACTTTTTCATTTCAAACAAAACAAAAAAACAAAAAGTTAACAACAGACAACGATGAGCTTAACAAAAAAAGACTTCATTTACGAAGGAAAAGCAAAACAAGTGTACGCTACAGAAGAAGCAGACAAAGTAATTGTTTATTACAAAGATGATGCAACTGCTTTTAATGCACAAAAGCGTGGAACGGTTGAGGACAAAGGAGAAATGAATAACAAAATTTCTACTTTAATTTTTGATTATTTAATCGAAAAAGGTATTCCAACACATTTCATCGAGCAGTTAAATGATCGTGAACAATTAGTGAAAAAAGTTTCAATTATTCCAATTGAAATGGTTGTTCGTAATTATGTAGCAGGAAGTATGGCGCAACGTTTAGGATTAGAGGAAGGAGGTAAATCTCCTGTTACAATCTTCGATATTTGTTACAAAAAAGATGAATTAGGTGATCCACTTATCAATGATCATCATGCAGTTTTATTAGGAGCTGCAACGTATGATGAATTAAAAGAATTATACGCAATTACTGATAAAATTAATGAAGCTTTAAAAGAATTATTTTTAAAAGCTGGATTGATTTTAGCTGATTTCAAAATAGAATTTGGAAAAGATGTTGATGGTAATATAATTTTAGCTGATGAAATTTCTCCAGATACATGTCGTTTATGGGATGTAGAAACAGGGAAAAAATTAGATAAAGATCGTTTTCGTCGTGATTTAGGTGATGTTTCAGAAGCTTATCACGAAGTATATAATCGTTTAGTAGAAGTTTTAAAATAATCATTTTTTCATTTGAAATGATTGATAAAAAATTACATAAAAGTCAGCTAAAGGCTGAATATCTAACAAATTTCTACGAAAGAAATTTGTTAAAGAAATATGCAGCCGATACTGTTGACAGTGTTAATGAAGAATGTGGTGTTTTTGGTGTTTATTCACCAAATAAAATAAATACATATTCTATAACACAATTTGGTTTATTTGCACTTCAACATCGTGGTCAAGAGGCTTGTGGAGTTTCTTTTTTGAAAGATGGAAATATTAAAACAGTAAAAAAAGCTGGTTTAGTATTAGATGTTTTTAAAACTATGGAATCTGATATTGAAGAATATCAAGGGAATGCTGCTATTGGTCATACTCGATATACAACGGCAGGTGACGGACATAGAAGAAATATACAGCCACTTTATACATATAATATCTATGGTAAACCTCATTTTTCTATTGCTCACAATGGAAATTTGATTGAAGTCGAAGGTTTAAGAAAAGAATTAGAAGCAGAAGGGTTACCATTCTTAGCAACATCAGACACTGAAGTTCTTTTACGTTCTATTCAAAAATATTCTCATTTGGATATGGTTGAAGCGATACAAAAAGGAACAGAAAAAATAAAAGGTGCATTTTCTGTGTTATTATTGGCAAACAATCAATTAGCTGCATTTCGTGATCCAAACGGAATTCGACCATTATGTATGGGAAAGCTGGATGATGCTTATGTATTCTGTTCAGAGACTTGTGCTTTAGATGCTGTTGGAGCTGAATTTATTCGAGATGTAGAACCAGGAGAATTAATTGTTGTTGATGAAAATGGTTTAAAATCATATTCTTTAAATCAACCTTCAAGAAAAAATATTTGTGCGTTCGAATATATTTATTTTGCTCGTCCAGATTCTAATATTGAAGGAAATGAAATTTATGATTTAAGGGTTGAATCAGGAAGAAAATTATACGAACAGTCTCCTGTTGATGCTGATATTGTTATTGGTGTTCCCGATTCTGGTATTCCATCAGCAATCGGTTATTCAGAAGCTTCAGGTATTCCTTATGAACCAATTTTGATAAAAAATAGATATATGTCTCGCTCTTTCATTGTTCCATCACAGGAAATGAGAGAAAGAGTAGTAAATCTTAAATTGAATCCAATCAAAAATAAAATCAAAGGAAAGCGTCTGGTTGTTTTAGATGATTCAATTGTTCGAGGTACAACTTCAAAATTATTAATAAAAATTTTGAAAGAAGCAGGAGCAAAAGAGATACATTTCCGATCAGCTTCACCTCCAATTATAGCTCCATGCTACTTAGGAATTGATATGCCATCAAAAGCAGATTTAATTTCTGGAAATAAATCAATTAAAGAAGTTGAAAAATATCTTAATGTAGATTCATTAGATTTCTTAACTGTAAATAATTTAATTGATTTATTAGGTAGTGATGAACATTGTTTTGGATGTTTTACAGAAAAATATCCTGTTAATTATAGTAATCAAACACAAGAAGAATCAACTTCTTGTTGTTAAATTGTTAAACGAAATTCTATTTATGAATTTCGAAAAACTAAATCATAATTAAAATGAGTAATACATATAAACAAGCCGGAGTAGATAAAGAAGAAGGTTATCAAACGGTATCAAAAATTAAAGAAGCTGTTGCAGCAACACATAATGAGAACGTGTTAAATGGAATCGGAAGTTTTGGAGCTTTTTACCAATTAGGAGGTTATAAAAACCCTGTATTGGTTTCTGGAACTGATGGTGTTGGTACAAAATTACGTGTCGCTTTAGATTCGAAAATTTATGATACAGTTGGAATAGATTGTTTTGCGATGTGTGCAAATGATATTCTTTGTCATGGTGCAAAACCTTTATTTTTCTTAGATTATTTAGCTTGTGGAAAATTAGATTCTGATGTTGCGGCAGAAATTGTTTCTGGAATTGCAAAAGCATGTAAAGAAACAGGAACAGCTCTTATCGGAGGAGAAACAGCAGAAATGCCAGGAATGTATAAAGTTGGTGATTATGATGTTGCAGGTTTTTGTGTTGGAGTTGTAGAACGTGATGAAATAATTGATGGCTCTAAAATAAAAGCAGGACAAGCAATTGTAGCTTTACCAGCGAGTGGCTTTCATTCTAATGGTTTCTCATTAATTCGTAAAATATTTCCAGATTTTAATGAGGAATTTGAAGGAAAACCTTTATATGAAACATTGTTAGTTCCTACAAAATTATACCAGAATGATATTTTTGCAATTAAAGATGTAGGAATAGAAATGTCAGGAATTGCTCATATTACTGGAGGAGGTTTATATGAAAATGTACCTCGTATTATTAATAATGGTTTATCTGCTGTAATAGAGAAATCAAAAATTAATGTTCCTACTGTAATGCAAGAATTAGCAAAGCGAGGAAATATAGCAGAAGAAGAAATGTTCGGTACATTTAATATGGGAGTTGGAATGATTGTTATTGTTAATCAAGAAGATGCTCAAAAAGTAGTAGATATTGTAAAAGGAAGTGCTATAGTTGGAGAAATTCAAGAAGGAGATAATAAAATTATTCTGAAATAGAATCATTTCAATAAAATATAAAATCGGATAAGTTTACTTATCCGATTTTTTTATGCATTATTCTATTTAATAAATCTTTATATTTAGAAAAAAATGATATGAATATTTTTTTATGGATAATATCAATCTTAGGACTAATTATGAGTATTATTATGTTTATACCTTCAATAATGTCTTTAGGAGCTCCGAAAATAAAATCAGAAAAAACACTTAATCAATGGATGAATTTAATTGTTAATTTGTTTCTAAGATTAACGTTATTCTATCCAATAGTTTTTATCTTAGGAATTATTATATCACTTTTTTTTAATATATATATAGAATTGTATTTTACAATCTATCTTCTAGTTCTTCTTTTTTTATTCATTTTATGGAGATTTTTTGAAAATAAACTTATTTCAAAAACTTTAGATTAAAATAATACTTATTTTAAAGTATTATTTTCATTTTAACTTATTCTATTTACCTACATATATATTCTGTTTACCTCTAAAATTTAATCATTCAATTTCTTAACAATATTTTTGATTTATAGAAATGAGGATATGATAAGATTATGTAAAGCTGAAAATAGAAATTTATTTGAAAATAATTTCTTACGTATAAATGCATTAGATGAAAAAACTAATGTTTCTGATTTTGCTTTTATTGATGATATAGCCTTAAATGAACATGGTATTTATCAAAAAGTAATAAAAGATAGTGGTTATCTTATTTTATTGCCTTTGTTAAATGGTATTCGTCTTAATATGAATGGATTTAATTGGACTATAAAGACAAATCAAGTTTTTGTATACTATTTAGAAAAAGGATCTATCATAGAAATCTTAGGAGAATTAAAAGATGAATACTCATACTTGTATTCTTTGTTTTTAATCAAACCAAAAGAAAAAATTAGTAATAGTATAGCTCCAATTGAATTAGAAAGAAATAATCATTTAAATAAAATAGTTAGACATAGTTTATTCAATGTTTTTCTTGGAAAATTTGAAGATAGAAAAGAATCCGAATTACCATTAAAAAAAGTAGAAAGAAGCTGGTTAGTTATTTCATTGACAGGAATATTTGAAGTACATGATCGACTTATAGAATCTAGAGATTTACTTTCTATAGGTTCTGATGAACATGTAGATTTTGAATCCTTAAGTGAAGATTCATTATTAATGGTAATTGATTATTAATTAAAAATATAAAAAAGTATAAAAATGGAAAGAAAAGAATTTTTAAAAAATAGTCTAGGTTTCTTAGGAACAGCACTTATTTTACCAAAAGTAACTATGTCTTGTAAAAGTGATGATAATTCATCAGTAACATCAGATTCAACAACTACAGAAGTAGGAACAAATGAATCTTGTACTGTATGGCCAACAGAAACAGAAGGTCCATTTCCTACAAAAATACCATCTAGTTACGTACGTACAGATATTGTTGGGGATAGAACAGGTGTAGATGCTACTATTGAGATTATAATTCAGGATGTTAATAATAGTTGTGCTCCAGTAGAAGGTATTATCGTTGATATCTGGCATTGTGATAAAGATGGAAATTATTCTCAATATGGAGGAACACAAATGCAACAAACGAATTATCAATCTTATAATTTTTTAAGAGGAAGACAAGTAACAGACTCTAATGGTAAAGTGAAATTCACTTCTATTTTTCCTGGTTGGTATATGAGTCGAGCAACACATATACATGTACATGTATATGATAAAAGTGGTACATCTGTAAAAGTAACACAAATAGCATTTCCAGAAAGTAGTGCTAGTGCTGTTGTAGTTGTAAATTCTGCAACTTCTTATGGATATACAAAAGGAATGTCAGGTTATACTTATAATGCGCAAGATAATGTCTTTTCTGATGATACAACAGGTCAACAAATAGCAACTGTTTCTGGTAGTTTGAGTGAAGGATATACAATTTCCTCAACAATAAAAGTATTAATATAAAATGAACAGAAAAGATTTTATAAAAAATAGTTTAGGGTTTTTAGGAGCAAGTTTAATTGTTCCTAAGGTTCTAATGAGTTGTAATAACTCAAAAGCAGACCAAAAATCAGATTGTGAAGTTTGGGATTCTGAAACAGAAGGTCCATTTCCAACAAAGCAACCATCAAGTTATTCTCGTTCTAATATAAAAGGAGATAGGACAGGAGTGAGCGCTGTTATAAAGATTACACTAACCGATGTAGATGATAATTGTATGCCTTTAAAAGATGCTATTGTAGATATTTGGCATTGTGATAAAGATGGAAATTATTCTCAATATGGAGGAATGGTCATGCAGCCTACAGATTATAAGTCATATAATTTTTTGAGAGGAAGACAATTAACGAATGAAAAAGGTGAGGTTCAATTTAGTTCAATTTTCCCTGGGTGGTACATAAGTCGCGCAACACATATACATGTACATATTTATGATAAAACAGGTAAATCATTAAAAGTTACACAAATTGCATTTCCAGAAGGTAATGATTCTGCTGTAGTTTTGGTTAATGCTGCGAAATCTTATGGTTATACAAAAGGAATGGAAGGATATACCTATAATGCAGATGATAATGTTTTTTCTGACGATGTTGATGGTAATCAAATAGCAAAAGTTTCTGGTAGCCTAGAAAAAGGTTTTATGATTGATGTAAATATTGTAATTTCAACTAAAAATATAGAAGAATTTAAAGAACCAATGGGAGGTCCTGGAGGACCAGGAATGCCACCACCAGATGGAAAAATGGGACCACCTCCAGGAGGAAAACCAATGGTGCCTCCAACAACAGTACAACAACAAAAATAGAATATGTCAATAAAGATTCATAAAGTACAATTTGCTTTTCGATTAATTATAGATGCTAAGACAACATCTGTATGGGAGAAGTATGTTTTAGAAGCAACATATAGAGAATATTATTTGCAAGAACAACTTTTTCAGGATGCAAATAATAAAGTTGATTCTTTTATGGATCTTAAACGACTAAATCCTAAAGCAGAACAATTGCATTATTTAGTTGGAATGAGTTCTATTCATTATATAGAGCAATTGAAAGGAAATCTTTATCAAATTAAAGATAATTTAAATAAGAATCATCTTAAATTCATTAATTTTGAAATAGATATTATTAATTCATCCAATAAAAATTTTAATGAACATAAGATTGGAATTACATTTTACACGCAACAATATTATTACTTTGGTGAAGTAAATAATTGTTATTTAGTAGCAGAAAATATAGATAATACTGATTTAATTCAAACCATGCTGATTCCAAATCGACCATTTTTTTCAATCTCATCAATCTCAATAAAAGATGAATAAAAAAATTACAAAAAGAGAAATTATAATTTTCTCTATAATTTCAGTCGTATTTATATTAATTCCTTTTTTATCTGTTTCAAATAATGATACAGCCAATAATGTTTTATTTGAAACAAGGCATTTCAGAAGGATGTTATTTGAGAACATATTATTATTGATGTTCTTTTTTCTGAATTATTTCTTATTAATTCCAAAATTGTATTTCAAAAGAAAGTATATAGTTTATACTTTAATTTTAATCGCTTGTTTTTTTATTGTTTATAAAATTCCTGAATGGAGTTTTCATTTACAAAAAATGCCTAGAAAAGAGCCTCCAAGGTTTGATAAATTTAGACATGATGGTCCTCCTCCTCCAAATTTTGTAATGTGGAGTCCGAAAATATTAATGTTTTTTTCTTTGGCAATAATTTCTCTTTTCATAAGACAAAATAAACGTTATGTAGAAATGCAAGAACAGAAACAATTGTCAGAAATTGCTTATTTGAGAGCTCAAATAAATCCTCATTTCTTATTTAATACACTAAATAATATTTATGCATTAACACTTCAAAAATCAGATTTTGCATCAGATGCTGTAATGAAATTATCTAAAATGATGAGATATGTAGTATCACACTCATCAAAAGATTTTGTTCCATTAAGAGAGGATTTAGAATACATAAAAAATTATATAAAATTACAACAACTTCGTTTGATTAATAATAATTCAATCGTTTTTCAAATTAATGGAGATGTTTCAGATATAAAAATTTCACCATTATTATTAATTAATTTTATAGAGAATGCTTTTAAATATGGTATAATTGATGATGAATATAATCCAATTAAAATAAATATTTCTATTGATAATACAACATTAACAATGTTGGTAGAAAATACAATTCTAGAAGATGTAAATCTTATTGAGGAACAAAGTGGAATAGGATTAAAAAATACCAAGAAGCGTTTAGATGTAATTTATGCAAATCGCTATCAACTAGAAGTAAAGGAAACAAGTTCCAATTATTTTGTTAGATTAAAATTATTTTTAAATGATTAAAGCAATTGCTGTAGATGATGAACCTCTAGCCTTGATAGTTTTAGAAACATACTGTAAAAGAAATAATGAGGTAGAATTAATAAAAACTTTTTCAAATTTAAAAGATGCTCAAAAATATATCAATCAATTTCCTATTGATTTAATGTTTTTGGATATACAAGTTTCAAGAACAAATGGAATGGAATTTTATAAGAAATTAGAAAATAAAATTCCAGTGATATTTACAACCGCATTCGAAGAGTATGCTGTAGATGGTTTTAATGTCTCTGCATTAGATTATTTATTGAAGCCAATTGAATATGAGCGATTTGAAGAAGCGATTTGTAAAGCTAAAAATAGTTTAGGAAATAATAAAGTTAAAAACGAAAATGATTTTTTATCAATTCGAGCAGATTATAAATTAAATAAAATTTATTACGAAGAGATAGAATATATTGAAGGATTAGATGATTATGTAAAAATCCATTTATCTGATAATAAAAAGATAACTGCAAGAATGTCTATGAAATCTCTTTTAGAAAAACTACCTGATAATCTTTTTATTAGAGTACATCGTTCCTTTATTATTCCTACAAAAAGAATTAAATCAGTTCAAAATAAATCAATTTTCTTAGAGAATAAAGAAATTCCTATTGGGGATACTTATAAATCTGTAGTTTCAGATATTTTTAAGAATTAACTTTCATTCAGTATTTTTATAAAAAGCTCAACTTATGTTGAGCTTTTTTTAGTATATATTGTTTTTGCTAAATTATAATTTATTATATTTAATTGATAATTAACAATTTATAAAAAATAATTAATATGAAAAAACTAGTATTATTTTGTGGTTTATTTATTTCTAGTATTGCTTTTTCTCAAGAAGGTTTTCCTGGGACAGATAATGGTAATATAGGTGGAGGAAATGGATCGAACAATGGTTCTATTGATAATAGAGAAGTTACAATTACATGCTTACCTAATAGTAAATCTTTTAGATATTATCTTCCTCCAGCTGATTTCCAATTAGGTGAAGGACAAGAGAATGTTGAAATATTAGTGAGGAAAGTCAATACTAATGAAGTAGTTTATGATTTTAGCTCTCCATCTGCAACCATGGGGCTTATACGTGTAGGAACATCAATTCCTGAAGAATTCTCAATACAAGTTATTATTACTGAAAAAAGTGGAGTTGTATTTGGAAATTTCACAAATTGTGTTCTATAAAGGTTATTAGAAAATTAAAATAAAATCGGATAAATTAATTTATCCGATTTTATTTTTTAAGAATTGCAGAAAGAACATTTATCAATATAAAATTTAAAAAAGTAAAACAAATAGCAGTTGTAGGAAAGCTTGCTATGATAAGAAAATATATAATTATTCCAAATAAAGCTTTCATTATAGCTATTATAATGATTGCAAAAAAATCTGAAAAGGTTAGATTTTTTTTAATGTAAAGGAAAGGTACATTAAAATCAACATGGAAACTAAATATTCCAATAGTAAAGTTAACTATTACACAACCAAATAGTAAAAAAATAAAGACGAAGTCTATCTCATTGAATGAATTAAAACTAGAATTAAAGAATTGATCTACAAATACAGTAAAAACAATTAGAAACCAAAAAATATTGGTAAGTATAAATAATTCTTTTACATTTTTGATTCCTTGTTTTAAGATTAAATCATTAAAATATTCAAATTTATAATATAGGCTAAAACAAAAAGATAATAGTGATAGACTAATTAAATAAATAGAAATTGATTGAAATATTTTATCATTTTCAATTTGTTTTTCAAGAGAAAATGCCATCAGTACAATACCGATGACAAAAACTCCTAAATACAAGTGAATTAATTTTATTTTATCTTGTTCCATTCTATATTTTTAGAGTAATACATGATGATTGCTAGAATAAAGAATAGTCCAATACTTCCAACTAATAATGCATGTTCTTTTAATTGTAAAATGCTATAAATAAAAGAATAAAGAATAATTAGCATCAATGTTATTTTTAAAGTTAATCTTAACGAATTAAGAAATGAGTAAATAAATAATGAGATTAAAATTATTGTTGCTATTGAGGAAATCAAATATGAAAAATCAAAACCTATATATTCTGATAAAGATAAAAGCAGTATAAAATTAATGCAAATAGCAAAGCCAACTAAAGCATATTGAATGATATGAATATTAAAATTATTTTTTACTTCTATAAAAAAGAAGGCAGCAAAAGTTAAACTAATAAATAAGATTGCATATTTTGTAGATCTATATGTTTTATCATAATGATCATTCATTTGTAAAAACTCAACTCCAAAAGTGTAATCACTAAAATTATTAGCAGTACGCCATAGTTGTCCATTTAAAGGATTTTGTTGATATATAGACCATTTTATATTTGTTTTTCCATTTTTATTTGTTGGGTTATCGTTTGGTAGAAAGTTGCCATCATATTTTAAATCTTTCCAATTGGTTGTTAAATCTACATTTGTATTAATGGCAGAAGGAATGAAATTTAGTATTTCAGAACCTTTAATTGATAGATTAATAGTGACTTTATTAAAATCGAATGTTGAATAGTCTATATTTTGAGATAAGAATTGGATCCTTTCTTTTTGATTTTTTATTTCATTGTTAATTATTAGTGTTTGATTATCAGAGATTAATTCATAATTTTTATTGGCAGATTTAGCGATAACATTATTTTCATAACCTTTTGAATTTGTAATTCCGAAAATAAGTTTTGTAGAAATAATATTCTCGGGTTTTATTTTAATATTTTCTAGTATATCATTAAAATTTTTGAATTTAATTTCTAAATCAATTTTTGATTTGTATACACTTGTCTCGTATATACTCCTTTTTTTAAATTGCGTATTAATGTCACCTTTAATGTCTAATTTATCAGCTGAGATATATATTTTTTTTTGAATTGTTATATCTTTTCCTTCTGCATTTTTACTGTTTTCTGAATAGGTTATTTCAAGAAAAGGACCATAAATAGTTTGTTTTCCACTCCATTTATTAGATATCTCAGATGTTACATCTTCCTTATATTTTTGTCTTTCTTGTATTAAACTTAAAATAAAAGGTATTGGAATTAGTAAACATAAAGTTAGAATTCCGATAATAAATCCTTTAATCATTGTTTTATTTTGATTAATAGGAATTTTAGTTTCTTGATTTGAATTGTTGTTTTCCATTTTTTTATAAATATATAATTAAAAAGTACTTTGTATTTCAAAGTAAAAAAGTAAAAAAAATTATTTCATATTTTTAATAAGCTCTTCAAGATATGCTAAATGTTCCTGAAAAGATTCTTTTCCTAGTTTTGTAATTGAGTATGTTGTATTTGTTTTTCGTCCTATAAATCCTTTATGTACAACGATATAATTATTATCTTCTAAATTTTTTAAATGAGAAGCTAAATTTCCATCTGTAAGATCAAGGAAGTCCTTTAAATCTTTGAAAGATATTTGTTCATTCATTATCAAAGCACTCATTATTCCCACACGAATACGATTATCAAATACTTTATTTAATTTTTTTAAATTAAAATCCATGGTCAAATTTAAGCTTTGTTATCATATTTTTTAATAATATAAGCTCCAAAAATTAGATGGAGAATTCCAAAACCTATAAACCAAAATAATAAACCATTATATATAAAATAGAAAGCTAATAATCCCAGAATTATTTCACATATCGCTAAGTATTTAATTTCTATAATAGTATCACGTTCTACAGTGTATAAAGCTAATCCATAAAATAATAGAGTAGAAGGAGCAAAATAAGCAAGATTTAAATTTTTGATAAAAATTAAACTTATAATTCCTCCAATAACTAATATAAAAGCAAACTTTTTTAAAATACGTTTAGTTACAGGATTAATAAATTTTATATCATCTTGATTAGATTTCTTTATCATAAATAAAAATCCGCCAGTTAAAGCAATAACTAATGTTATAATACTTAGAAATATTAATTTAATCTTTATTGTACTTAAATCAGTAAATTCTTGATAACCGCTATAAAAAGATGAATTTTCCAAAATTCCAAAATAAGCTATTGTAGCAGAAATTATACCTACAAAACCAACCCATATTCCACTCCATCCACTAATACTTGTGAATTTAGAACTTCTTTGCATCATCGATTTTATTTCATTCAGACTATTTATAGGATCTTTTTCTTGCATAACAAAAGTACTTTGAAATACAAAGTTAATTAATTTTTTTATATTTTATAAAATATTTGAATCTTTTTTACAAATTTCCTCACTTCATACAATCTTCTTATCTTTGTCCTTTATTTTACAATTCAAAAATTCACATAGAAGATTATGCAACAATCGAAAGCCATGGCAATATTAAAATCTGGAAGAAATGTATTTTTAACAGGTTCTGCTGGTGCCGGAAAAACCTATGTGTTAAATCAGTATATTCAATACCTCAAACAGCATGGCGTTCCAGTTGCTATAACAGCATCTACAGGGATTGCAGCTACTCACATGAATGGACAAACAATTCATTCTTGGGCTGGAATAGGGATTAAAGATTATGTTTCTGATCGTTATTTAGCATCATTACGAGATAAAAAATATTTTCGTGATAAGATGGATAAAGTCAAAGTATTGATTATTGATGAAATTTCTATGCTACATAGAAATCAACTTGATGCAGTTGATTATGTTTTAAAATTTTTCAAGCAAAACGATGAGCCTTTTGGAGGAGTACAAGTCATTTTTTCTGGAGATTTTTTTCAGCTTCCACCAATCGGAGAAGAATGGGAAGAATCAAAAGATAAATTTTGCTTTATGTCTGATGCTTGGGTACAATCAAAAGTTCATATTTGTTATCTTACAGAACAATATCGTCAAACAAACAATGCATTGAATGATATTTTAAATGAAATTCGTTCTGGAGCTATTTCTCAAAAAACAGTTGATTTGTTAGAGTCAAGAATAGAGTATTTTGCAGACGAAATAGATACACAAACACGTTTGTATACACACAATATGGATGTTGATAGAATCAATAAAGGTCAATTGATTAATATTGATTCGTCATCTAAAATATTCGAAGCAAAAGTTGCTGGAAATCCTGCTTTGATAGAAGTTTTAAAAAAATCAGTTTTAGCTGATGAAGTTTTAGAATTAAAGATAGGTGCTAAAGTAATGTTTGTGCGTAATAATTTTGATGTCGGTTTTGTAAACGGAACTTTAGGTACTGTTTCTGGATATACAGACAAAGATGAGCCAATTATTAAAACATTAGACGGAGAATTTTATATTGCTAAACCAGAAACTTGGGCAATAGAAGATGAAGGGGGAAAAGCATTAGCTTCGTTTACACAAGTTCCTTTACGATTAGCTTGGGCTATAACAATTCATAAATCGCAAGGAATGACTTTAGATTCTGCTTTTATAGATTTATCTAAAGCATTCGAAAAAGGACAAGGTTATGTTGCACTTTCTCGTTTGAGAGATTTAAATTCATTGATGTTACATGGTTTAAATCAAACAGCTTTAGAAATTGATTCTTTAGCGATGAAAGCAGATAGACGTTTCCAAGTATTATCCAATGAAATAGATGATTTTTTAGATGAAAAAGAATTACAAGATTCTTGGGCTCCATTTATTCGTCATTCTGGTGGAACATTAGATAAGAAACAAATAGCTAAAAATAAAGAAAAAAGTAAGGTAAAAGATAAAGGTCCAAAAAAATCAACTTATGAAATTACTTTAGAATATGTAAAAGAAGGATTATCTTTGGAACAAATTGCAGAGAAAAGAGGTTTAACAACATCAGCAATTGTTGATCATATTGGAAAAATCAAGGAAACTGAACCAGACTTGGATTATTCTAAATTTAAACCATCTGACAAGATTATTGATAAAATACGTTTCGCTTATAGCGAAATTGAATTTGAAGAAAATAGAGTCTTAAAACCAATTTACGATTATTATAATGGAGAAGTTGGTTACGAAGACATAAAGAAAGCATTGCTTTTTATTGATTAAATCAATTCAACTACTGAATAGTATAATCAAAAAACAGAACAACAAACACAAAATAATATAAATGAAAATAGCTGTATTTGTATCCGGAGGAGGAACAAATCTTCAAAATATTATTGATGCTATCGAAGATGGTACATTACCAAATGTAGAAATTTCTATGGTAATGGCAGACAGAGATTGCTATGCAATAGAACGATCTTTGGATAAAGATATCCGAACATATGTCTTAGACAGAAAAACTTTTTCTGAAGATGCTGAACACAATCTTGAAGACGAAGAAATAGATTTAATTGTCTTAGCTGGTTTTTTAACAATTTTATCTCCAGAATTTACGAAGAAATGGGGAAATAAAATGATTAATATTCATCCTTCTTTATTACCAAAATTTGGTGGTAAAGGAATGTACGGAGCCAAAGTACATAAAGCTGTTTTAGACGCAGGAGAAACTATATCTGGTGCTACTGTACATTATGTAACAGCAGGAGTAGACGAAGGAGAAGTTATAGCACAAAAATCCTTCAATATCGAAGAAAATGACAAAGTAGAAGATTTGCAAAGAAAAGTTGCAGCAGTAGAAGGAGAAATCTTTATAGAAGCAATAAAGCAAATTAGTAATACATAAAACTAAAATGCCTCAATGTACTAGTACGTTGAGGTTTTTCATTTTATATCCTCGAAAAATAAACAAAACAATAAACTTTAAAAACTAAATACAAAATGCAAAAACAAGCGCTAATTAGTGTTTCAGACAAATCAAATTTGTTAGAATTTGCAAAATTCTTGGTAGAACAAGATTATAAAATTTTATCTACTGGTGGAACTTTCAAACATCTTCAAGAAAACGGAATTGAGGTTACAGAAGTAAAAGATGTAACTGGATTTCCAGAGATTTTGGATGGCCGTGTAAAATCTTTGCACCCAGCAATTCACGGAGGAATTATGGCTCGTCGTTCAGATGAGAATCATATGAAAACAATTTCAGAACATGGGATTAATCCTATCGATATTGTAATTGTAAATTTATATCCATTTTTCGAAAAGATGAATACAGGTCTATCAGAAGCAGAAATGATAGAATTTATTGACATAGGAGGACCATCTATGTTACGTTCTTCAGCAAAGAATTTTAATGATGTTACTGTTGTAACAGATGTGAATGATTACGGAACTGTAATCAATGAAATTCGTGAGAATGGATCAACTTCTATCGAAACACGTAAATTATGTGCTGGAAAAGTATTTAACTTAACTTCTGCTTACGATGCAGCGATTTCTACTTATCTTTTAGGTGAAGATTTTCCTCAATTTTTGGAATCTTCTTATGAAAAAGTAATGGATTTACGTTACGGAGAAAATCCTCATCAAAAAGCTGCTTATTATGTAGATAAAACGAAAAATGGAGCAATGAAAGATTTTGAATATTTACAAGGAAAAGAACTTTCTTTTAATAATATTCGCGATATGGATTTAGCTTATAAAGTAGTTTCTGAATTCGAAGAAACAACTTGTTGTGCTGTAAAACATTCTACGCCATGTGGTGTTGCTACAGGAGATAATGTTTTAGAAGCTTATGAAAAAGCTTACGAATGTGATCCAATGTCAATTTTTGGTGGAATTATAGCATTCAATAGAGAAGTTGATGGAAAAACTGCTGTAGAATTGAATAAAATTTTCTTAGAAATTGTTATCGCTCCATCTTTTACAGAAGAAGCTTTAGAGATTTTCAAGCAAAAGAAAAATCTACGTATCATCAAAGTTAAAAACCCAGTTTCTGATAAAGTAACTTATGTAAAAGTTGATGGTGGTTTAATCGTTCAATCAACAGATAACCAGTTTTCTAATGATTTAACGGTTGTTACAAACGCTCAGCCAACAGAAAAACAAATGACTGATTTAGTTTTTGCTCAAAAAATTGTTAAATGGGTAAAATCTAATGCTATTGTTGTGGCGACAAATGGTCAAGCTTACGGAATTGGTGGTGGACAAACGAACCGTATCTGGGCAGCACAACAAGCTATCGCTCGTGCAAAAGAGAAAGTAGATGAAGATTTAGTTTTAGCTTCAGATGCATTCTTCCCTTTCCGTGATGTGGCAGACTATACAGCAGAAAACGGAATAAAAGCTATCATTCAACCAGGAGGTTCTATCAAGGATCAGGAATCTATTGAAGCTTGTAACGAGCACGATATTCCTATGGTTTTTACAGGAATGAGACATTTTATGCATTAAAGACGTTTTGTGGTTGGCGATTAGCGTTTTGTGAATAATTTTACATAAATAGATTATGAGAAATTATAGAAATCTAGATGTTTGGAAAAAAGGTTTGGAAATATTAAAAAAGATTTATAAAATCTCAGATAAATTTCCAGAAAAGGAAAAATATGGATTAACTTCTCAAATTACAAGGGCTGTTGTTTCTATTCTTTCTAATATAGCAGAAGGTTCAGGACGAAATTCGAATCCACAAATGATAAATTTTTTATCAATTTCAAAAGGTTCAGCTTATGAAGTTGAAGCACAATTAATAATAGCTTTTGAACTAGCATATATTTCAGAAGCTGAATTAAATGAGTGTATAGAGTTAATTGATCATTATTGTAGAATGAATCAAAAATTTCAGAATTATTTAAAAAAAATTACAAATGGAACACAATAATAATATCAATAATCAATCATTATCCGCAAACCTCAAATCGCATAGCCGTATATTAATCATCGGTAGTGGTGGTAGAGAACATGCTATTGGTTGGAAATTTGCAGAGGATTTTAAACAAAAAAATGAAAATTTAGAATTGTTTTTTATTCCAGGCAATGCTGGCACAGCACAAATAGGAACCAACGTAGCTATTTCTTCTATCGATGGAATGAAAGATTTTGCAAAAGAAAATCAAATTGATTTAACTTTTGTAGGACCAGAAGCTGAATTATCAGAAGGGATTGTAGATATATTTCAGAAAGAAAATTTAAATGTTTTCGGTCCTCATAAAGCTGCTGCACAATTAGAAGCTTCTAAAGCTTTTGCAAAAGACTTTATGAATAAATATGGAGTGAAAACGGCTAAATATAAGAATTTTCAAGGGCCAATGTTAGCTATTGAATACCTTAAAGAGCAAGAATTTCCTATTGTTGTAAAAGCATCAGGATTAGCTGCAGGTAAAGGAGTTATTATTTGTCAAGATTTCGAAGAAGCAAAACAAGCTGTATTAGAAATCATGGAAGATAAAACTTTTGGAGATGCAGGAAACGAAGTTGTTATAGAGGAATATTTAGAAGGTTTTGAAGCTTCAATTCTTTCATTTTTTAACGGTAAAAAAATTGTTCCATTTGTTGCTGCAAAAGATCATAAAAAAATCGGAGAAGGAGAAACAGGTCTTAATACTGGTGGAATGGGTGTTATTGCACCAAATCCATTGTTTACTCAAGAACATTTTACAATGTTCGAAGAGGAAATTATGGAGCCTACAAAATGTGGTCTTATTAAAGAGGGATTAGAGTTTGCTGGTGTTATTTTCTTTGGGTTAATGATTACTACAAAAGGAGTTTATTTATTGGAGTATAACCTAAGAATGGGTGATCCAGAAACCCAAACAACATTACCTTTATTAGAAAATGATTTGTATGATGTCGTAAACAAGTCAATAAAAGGAGAAAACTTCGATTTAGAATTCAAAAAGCAACATGCATGTTGTGTCGTTATGGTTTCAGGTGGTTATCCAGGGAATTATGATAAAGGTTTTGAAATAAGAGGACTAGAAAACATAACTTGTCCTAATTTTATTGCCGGTGCAAAACTAGAAAACGATGAAATCGTAACTTCTGGTGGTCGTGTTATCAACGTTGTCGGATTAGGAGATTCTTTAGAATCAGCACGTGAAGTAGCTTACGAAAACATCAAAAAAGTACATTTCGATTACGAATATTACCGTACTGATATTGGTTTAATTCAGTAATTGAATCATTACAATAAATAATATAAAAAGTAATCATAGCAACTGTTTATGATTACTTTTTTCTTTTTGGGCAATCCCTTCGGACCGCGCTTTCCGTTTCTATCTTTTTACTTAGCTAGAACGCTTTGCAAAAAGGATATCCTCTACTATCGCTATTGCAAAAATATTTTGTTTTATAATTCGTTTATATTTATAATGTATTTTTAAAATCATATAATCTCTATTTACTAATATCTTATTTGTTGCATATTTAATAGTTTTAAATTAATTTTAAAAAAACAAACAAAAAAGTAATATTACAATATTGTAATTTTTAATAAACCACATATTTATGAGAAATTTTTTACTTATAACAACCTTGTTTTGCTCATCAAGCTATTTATGGGCACAGAAGCAAATAGGACCAGGAAATTCAGATATAAATAATACTTACTTAAAAAAAGAAAAATCTCTTTACACAATTTACTATGTAAAAGATAGTAAGTGGGATGTAAAAGGTACATACACTAAAGATCAATTAATAGAAGGAAATAACTTAATAGTTACAACTAATTATATTGATGATAAAGATAAATGGTACAGAAAAACTATTTCTACTGCTAATTTTAAAACTTTAGCACCAACTACTTTTCTATCAGAAAGTACTTCGAAGAAGATAGATGTAAAGTTTGGAAATCCAATTAGTGTAAAATTAGTAGATTTAAAAGATAGTAAAAATAGTAGATCAGAAACTTTAAATCTTAAAGAGAATTTTTTTGACTATCATATTATAGAACCTTTATTAAGTTCTTTACCTTTAAAAACAGGATATAAAGTTACAATTCCAACTTTTTATTATAGTGGAAATCCTAAAGAAGAACAGCTTGGGGATTATGTAATACAAGAGGTAAAAAGTTACGAATATCAATCACCAAAAACTGGTAAACATCCATCTTGGTTAATTAGTTTATTAGAAAAATCTTCTAATTCTGTTTATTATTATATTGTAGACAAACAAGATCATCGTCTATGGCAACGAGAGATGTTTGTAGGAGATGGTGTTTGGGAAATATGTGCAAATGAAGAATTAGATTATCAACCAATTAAAAATAAATTTGATCAAAAGGATGCATTAGATAAGGTAAATAATGGAAATAGTTTTATAATAGGAACTGCATTTGCTCGCGATCATGCCAAAGGAGGAATTTCTATAGTCAATATTAATAAAGCTCAATATGCACCCAAAGGAACTGAAATTACGCTGATTGTAAATTCTCCTTATATCAAGGAATGGAAAGAAGTAAATAAAAAAATAAGAAAGGAGAAAAAAGTTTCTGAAGTTCCAATTGATAAAAATGTATCATCTACAATAAAAATAGCTAAGGTATATGATGATAAAGGACATTTTGAGTTTACAAATTTAAAACCAGGTGAGTATATTCTAATGACGACTTTTGGTTTTACACATAAATATTCTTACAGTTATCAATCAGGAACATCTTATTTAATGCATCCAAGCGGAGCAGTTCTTGGCTCAAATCCTGTTTATAGTTCTGCCAGTGGAGCTACAAATTCTGTTGCTGAAATAGAAAAAGTTGTTACAATAAAACAGAATGGGGAAGAAGTGAAGGTAAATCTTAAAGATACACATTAGACAAAAAAAAATACTATGAAAAAAATAATTTTCACATTGCTTGTATTAAGTTTTTCAACGATTAATGCACAAAATAAAAAAGGATTAGAGAAGAGCTCTTTGTCATTATATAATACAGATATTAATGTAAAAGATTATAAAGTTATAAAAGCTGAAACATTATTAGATTTAGCACTTAACTATTCTTATACAAGAACTATTTCTCTTTATTCAAAAAATGAAAATACATATCTTAATTTACCAATTTTATTAATTGGAGATCAATTGATTTCTGATGAACAAGCAAGAAATCTAAAAATAGAGAGTATTAAAAGTATTAAATATATAGATGGTCCAGAAAATACAATTTATGGCCAAAATGGATTGTCAAATGCTGTTATGAAAATTGAATTGATATAATTATTTGAATTAAGAAAAATTTATATGGTTTATTGAGTAAGAAATGTAATTTTGCATCAGTAAAATTATTATTTTAAAAAATCAACTATTTATTATGAAAAAAACTTTATTTTTTCTTTTTTTATTTTGTTCAATTTTTACAATTGCTCAAAAACAAATTTATTCATCTCCAAATTTATCTAAACAAATAGGAACACAGAAAACAGTTGCAATATTACCATTCACAACGACTATTACGTACAAAAAGACTCCTAAAAAGTATGATGCAGAAGCTAATCATGATCAAGAATTGAAAATGGCAAAAAATATACAATCTAGTATGTATACTTTTTTACTTAGAAAAGTGGACAAATATTCAGTAAGTTTTCAAGATGTAGATCAAACAAATATTCTATTAAAAAAAGCTGGTATTGAAGATCAACTTGATGGGATGACGAAAGATGAAATTGCCAAAATATTGAATGTTGATGCTGTTATTAGTGGTAAATTTGATCAAATACAAAGTAGGAGCGAGGCAGGTGCTATTGTTACAACAGTGTTATTTGGAGGTCTAGGTAGTAAAACAGGTTCAGGAACTCTTACTATGACAATAAATAGTGGTGATAATGGAGAATTATTATGGAGATTTATGAAAACAATGGATGATACTATTACAATTTCTACAGATCAATTAGTTGAAAGTATGATGAGAAAAGTATCAAGAAATTTTCCTTATACAAAATAAAAAATTAGATAAAATTTAAATTAAAAATAGCTTCTGAATTTCAGAAGCTATTTTTAATTTATCTTGATAAAGAAAGAATCTTATTTATTTTTTAAAATTTCATGAAATACAGTTTGTGCAGAAAATATACGGTTTGTAGCCTCATCAATAACGATAGATACATCTGAATCTAAAACAGCGTCAGATACAACTACATTTCTACGAACAGGAAGACAATGCATAAATTTACCATTATTCGTTAAATTCATTTTATCCATAGTTACTTCCCAATCCTTATCTCCTGGATTAGTTTCACCATAATTTTCATAAGATGACCAGTTTTTTGCATAAACAAAGTCAGCATCTTTTAGTGCTTCGTCTTGGTCATAAGCAATTGTAGCTCCTTCAGTAAATTTAGGATCAAGTTCAAACCCTTTTGGTTGAACAATAGTAAAATCTACCCAATCTACTTTTGTGAACCATTCAGCAAAAGAATTAGGAACAGCTTGCGGTAAACGACGAGGATGAGGAGCCCAAGTCATTACAACTTTTACTTTTTTCTCAGGTTTTGTACCTGGAGTATATCCTGTTTTCTCAGCAATTGTAATTAAATCTGCAAAAGATTGTAAGGGATGTAGAGTAGCACTTTCTAATGAAACAACAGGAACAGATGATAACGATTTAACTTTGTTGAACATTATTTCTTGATAATCTTCGTCACGATTAACTAATTTAGGAAATGTACGAACTCCTAAAACATCACAATAAGCACTCATTACTCGAATAGCTTCATTGATATGTTCTTGTGTATCACCATCCATCACAGTTCCATCTCCCATTTCTAATGTCCAAGAATCTGCACCAGCATTTAAAACCCAAGTATTTGCTCCCAAATTATAAGCAGCTTTCAATGAGCTTAAGCGTGTACGTAAACTAGGATTAAAAAAGATTAAACCAATTGTTTTGTTTTTTCCAATTTCTTGTTGTGCAAATGGATTTGCTTTAATCTCTAAAGCTGTCTTTAATAATTCGTCGATGTTTTCTACATCATTCACCGAAGTAAATTGTTTCATAATTGCGATGGATCTTTTGTTTTATTTGTTTTGCAAATTTACTTTAAAAGACTTGATTTATAAGAAAATTTATTTGAGTTTTTTAATGTTAGATAAAATCACTTTTTAATTTACAAAATTTTAAAATAATCTTTAGACAATTTAATTATCGGATAACTTAGAAACTTTAAATCTTACTTTTTTATTTATACAGGAAAAAAAAATATATTTTATAATTGTTAGATTAATCTAATTTACTAATTTTACATTACTAAATTTATATTTAGTAATGTAAATATTTAATATATGCAATTAGGAGAATTGGAAAAAAGTCAAATAGCAATTATTACAGGATTAAGTAAGAGTTGTAACCAAGAAGTAAAACAACGTTTGTTGGATTTAGGCTTTGTGCGCGGTTCAGAAATTAGTATTCAGAACATTAGTCCTTTAGGAGATCCTATTGCTTATATTATTCACGATACATTAATTTCTTTGAGAAAAGAAGATGCTATAAATGTATTGATTGAACTTAAACAATAATATAATGAAAATAAATACAGCCTGTGATACATGTGAATTAAATCCTTCTTCTGATCTTAAGAAGTTGGGCGAATTATCAGGCAAATATGATTATACAATCGCTTTAGCTGGAAATCCAAATACAGGTAAAAGTACAGTTTTTAACGCTCTTACTGGATTAAAACAGCATACAGGAAACTGGCCAGGAAAAACAGTAACAAGAGCAGAAGGAAGTTTTGTTTATGGCAATGATAAATATAAAATTGTCGATTTACCTGGAACTTATTCTTTATTATCAACCTCAGAAGATGAAGAAGTTGCACGAGATTTTGTTCTTTTTGGAGAACCCGATGTTACAGTAATTGTAGTTGATGCAAGTAGAATGCAAAGAAACTTAAGTCTTGTTCTACAATTATTAGAAATAAGTAACAAAGCAGTTTTATGTCTTAATTTAATGGATGAAGCAAAAAGACATAAAATAGAAATCGATATAAGAAATTTATCAAGAGAATTGGGAATTCCTGTTGTTGCAACTAGTGCCCGTACAAAACATGGAATTCCAGAATTATTAGCAGCAATAAAACAAGTAGCTGATGGAAGTTATATTCCTGCAAAACAAGATTCTTTTCAATTGTCTAAAGAAAGTAAAGATGCTGTTACTGTTTTATCATCACAATTACTTTCTATAAATCCATCATTGCCCAATGCAAATTGGATAGCAATGCGTTTAATAGAAAACGATAGTAGTATTATTTCTGCGATTAATCAACGAATTTTATTACCGATGATTACCGATGAAAAATTATCTCATTTATATGAAACTGTAGAAGAATATAGAAAAAAATTAGGTGACAATTATAGAGATGATATTGTAGAAGCTATTTATGCTAAAGCTATTCGACTAGTAAAAAATTCAGTTTTTACAGATTCATCAAAAAAGAGTTTTCAGTTCGATAGAACAATAGATCGTATCGTAACACATAAAATATGGGGATTTCCTATTATGTTTATGTTACTAGGTTTAGTACTTTGGGTAACAATTATTGGAGCTAATTATCCATCTGCATTATTATCTGATTTATTGTTAGATAAAATATATCCATTACTGAAAATAGGAGCCAATTATTTGCATTTTCCATCGTGGTTAAGTGGTTTTTTAATAGATGGTGTTTATATGGCAACAGCTTGGGTAGTTGCTGTAATGTTACCACCAATGGCTATATTTTTTCCATTGTTTACTTTATTGGAAGATTTTGGTTATTTGCCAAGAGTTGCATTTAATTTGGATAGAATTTTTAAGAAAACAGGCGCTCATGGTAAGCAAGCATTAACCATGAGTATGGGGTTTGGTTGTAATGCAGCAGGAGTTGTAGCAACAAGAATTATAAATAGTCCAAGAGAAAAATTAATTGCTATAATAACCAATAACTTTTCGTTATGCAACGGAAGATGGCCAACACAAATACTTATTGCAACAATATTTTTAGGTGTTTTAGTTCCTGCAAAATGGTCAGGAACAGTTTCTATGTTAGCTGTAATTTTTATTGCGATTTTAGGAATAGCCTTTACATTTTTTACATCTTGGTTACTTTCCAAAACATTATTAAAAGGAGAATCTTCTTTTTTTACGTTAGAACTTCCGCCATATAGACCACCTAGATTTTTTCAGACAATTTATACATCTTTGTTAGATCGTACATTAATTGTTTTGTGGCGAGCAATTATATTTGCTGCACCAGCAGGAGCTGTAATTTGGTTAATTTGTAATTTAACAATTGGTGAGCAAAGTATAGCATTGTGGATGATAAATGGACTAAATCCACTTGGAGTATTTATTGGGCTTAATGGAGTTATTCTTTTGGCCTATATCGTTGCTATTCCTGCAAACGAAATTGTAATACCAACTATTCTTATGCTTACTGTAATGACGATTGGCTCTACAACATTTGGAGCAGGAGCAGGAGTCATGTTCGAAGGTTCTGATAATGAAATAGCGACATTATTACATACTGCTGGTTGGACAACATTAACAGGAATTAATCTTATGTTATTTAGTTTATTACACAATCCTTGTAGTACAACTATTTATACAATTTATAAAGAAACAGGAAGTAAGAAATGGACTATAATAGCAACATTATTACCAATTGTATATGGTATAGTTGTCTGTTTTTTAGTTGCTAGAATTTGGAATATGTTTATTACTTAGAATTCAATTAATCATGAATACCTTATGAACTTTAAATATTGTTGCATTAAAAAAGGGAGAAATTGAAATTTCTCGCTTGGTTACTATTTTCGAAATCTTTGTTATGAATATTTTTACTTTGAAGGATCAAATCCGTATATAAAATTATTTAAATGCCCGGCAGAGCTTTCAAGTTGCACAATATCCATCAATTCTTCATAATAAGAGCAAATACGCTCTTTATCTTCAGTGTCAAGTTCAAGAAATATTTTTGAAAATCTTTTTAATCCAGTTTCGATTGCATTTTGATATTCTTGTTCTGTAGCGTTTCCTTTCTTTGCAATGTTTTGAAAATCTTTAGCAGATTGGTTAATTAAATCTGTCACTATAGGTTTTAATTTTTCATCAGATATACCTGGATAAAATATTGTGTTATCTTTTTTGAATTTTTCCTTAGAGATAAAGTTTTCAAACATATGTTCGAAATTTGATGATGTTTTCATTTGTTGCTGTTTACAAGATATTAATGTAGATAATAATAGAAAAAGTATAGATCGTTTTCTCATAAAAATTAGATTTGTGTAATTCTATAACCAATGTTATACAGTGCTTTTTAATTTCTTTTTTAAAATTTTAAGTAATTCATTTGAATCAATCTTAAGAAAATTTGTGTGAATCGTTTGTTCTGAGTTTACAATTTTAGGAGGGGCAAATGACTAGAAATTTAATTTAGTATTTAATCCCGCATTTAATCCCGCATTTAATCAAATCGATGTTATCTACGGTTACAAAATTATATTTAAATTTTTATTAAAGAACTTTTTCCAAAACTCAATAACATTCTTTATAATGAGAAGAAAATCTAGTTTTTCATCATTTTCAAGAATTATTTCTAGATGGCTAATATCAAAATCTTTTGAAAAACCTGAAGAAAAATCTCCACTATGCTTGCGAGTTAATTTTATTTGTGCTTTTGGTCTTGATAAATTATAATGTTTTGAAGCATTGGCTAAATCATGCATAATTTTCAAGTTATCACATTGAGCAAACAAATCATTTCTAAAATCACCTAAGGTTTGAAAACCTAATTCTGGTTTATATTCTTCGAATACAAAATCAGTTAAATGCCACGCATCAGATGATAGATTTAAAGCTTTTGAGGAATCCGTTTCATCCAATTTAAAGTCATTAAAATTATTAAGTAATGTTAATAATTTTTCTTTAGAATTATATTCTCCAAAGTTGTATTTATTCATTTGTACGTTTTTGGATAATTGTAGATAACATTATTTTTTAATGAAACAAAATACAATGTGATTTCGTAAAATTATAATTGTATCTATGTTTCGTAAAATTTACTACTAATGTAATTAATTTTTGTAAATCAAATGTTTATTAAGGTATTTTTTGTGTATAGCTAAAAAAAATTATAGGTTGATTGAATTTACAGCTATTTGATACTGATTGCCCAAATTATTTTAAGACAAATTGTCATATTATTACTGAGTGGTATTTTGTTTGATTAAGTGAGTACATCTATAAATTTTATAAAAAAACTAAATATAATGAACAAAGGAAGTATTAATGTATCGGTGGAAAATATCTTTCCGTTAATTAAAAAATTCTTATACTCTGATCACGAAATCTTTTTACGTGAATTAGTTTCAAACGCAACAGATGCAACATTAAAATTAAAACACTTAACAAATATAGGAGAGGCACAAGTAGAATATGGAGATCCAAAGATTGAAGTAAAAATAAATAAAGAAAATTCTACTTTGCATATTATCGACCAAGGTTTAGGGATGACAGCTGAGGAGGTTGAAAAATACATTAACCAAGTTGCTTTTTCTGGAGCTGAGGAGTTTATAAACCAGCACAAAGATGCTGATGGAATTATTGGTCATTTTGGTTTAGGTTTCTATTCTGCTTTTATGGTGGCAGACAAAGTAGAGATTATTACAAAATCTTACAAAGATGCGCCAGCAGCACATTGGACTTGTGATGGTTCTCCAGAGTTTACATTGGATGTTGCAGATAAAACAGATCGTGGAACAGAAATAATTTTACATATTTCTGAGGATTCTAAAGAGTTTTTAGATGATTATAAAATCCGCGAGTTATTGACAAAATACAACAAGTTTATGCCAGTTCCTATTAAATTCGGAACACGCAAAGAAACACTTCCATTACCAGAAGGAGCTGCAGAAGATGCAAAACCAGAGGAAATAGAAGTAGATGATATCATTAACAATCCAACACCAGCTTGGACAAAATCTCCATCGGATTTAACAGATGAAGATTACTCAAAATTCTACAGAGAATTGTACCCAATGCAATTCGACGAGCCATTGTTTCACATTCATTTAAATGTAGATTATCCGTTCAACCTAACAGGGATTTTATTCTTTCCTAAATTAGGAAACAACATCAATATTGATAAAGATAAAATACAATTGTACCAAAACCAAGTGTTTGTAACGGATGAGGTAAAAGGAATTGTACCAGATTTCTTAATGTTATTACGTGGTGTTATAGATTCTCCGGATATTCCACTAAACGTTTCTCGTTCTTACTTACAAGCAGATGGTGCTGTGAAAAAAATATCTGCACACATTACTAAAAAAGTAGCAGATAAAATGTCATCATTAATTACTCAGAATCGTGAAGATTTCGAGCAAAAATGGAACGACATAAAAGTTGTAATTGAATACGGAATGATTTCTGAAGAAAAATTCTTCGAAAAATCGGACAAATTTGCATTATACCCAACTGTAGATGGAAATTATTTTACTTGGACAGAGTTAACAGATAAAATAAAAGACAACCAAACAAACAAAGATGGAAAAATGGTTGTTCTTTATGCATCGGATGTAGATGCCCAAGATCAGTACATACAAATAGCAAAAGAAAAAGGATACGAAGTTATCTTGTTAGATTCTCCGATTGCTTCTCATTTAATTCAGAAATTAGAAGGAACAAAAGAAAATGTAACATTTGTTCGTGTAGATGCAGATCACATCAACAATTTGATAGAAAAAGATGATGTAAAAATTTCTAAATTATCAGACGAAGATAAAGAGAAATTAAAAACAGATATTACAGAAGCTATCAATAGTAAATCTTATACAGTTCAGTTAGAGGATTTATCTGCTTCTGATGCACCATTCATCATTACTCAATCAGAATTTATGCGTCGTATGAAAGATATGCAAGCTTCTGGAGGAGGAGGGATGTTCGGAATGGGTAATTTCCCAGAAATGTATAACTTAGTTATCAATGCAAACTCAGATTTAGCAACAGAAATTTTAGGTAAAGCTACAAAAGATGAGAAAGACGAAATTATCGGTCAAGCCTTAGATTTAGCTAAATTATCTCAAGGACTTTTAAAAGGTAAAGAGTTAACAAACTTTATCAATAGAAGTTTCAAAAACATGAAATAATCCACGATAAGTATATATAAAAATAGGACAATCATAATTTGGGTTGTCCTATTTTTTATTTTAATATATTTTTTAAATAATTTGGGCAAATCCTTCGGAACACGCTTTCCATTTCAATCTTTTTAGATTGGATATATCATAAGGCGAAGTCGAAATGTAATGACCAATCCAAAAAGGATTTTCACTACAATCGTTTTTGCAGATTTGTATTAGAAATTAAAACGAGTAGTTACCATCAATTGTGTAGGTCTTAATTGGTAAACAAAACGACTTTCGTAATTTGAAGAAAAAGAGTTTTGTGAAAAATATTTCTCGTTAAACAAATTATAAGCTGATAATTCGAAATCTATTTTTCTTTTTACAAGAGAGTAACGATACATTAAATCACCAAAAGTAGTATTGGGATTCAATTTTCTGTCATCATTAACATAAAAATCAAAATTTAATTTAATATAATGTTGTTTTGCTGGAAAAAAATGAACTACAACTTGATGAATTTGATTAGTAAGACTTCGAGATGAGCTACCAGATAATTTATTTTTATAATTCATAATATTATAATCATATTCTAAAGTTGACCAACTTAATACTCGTAAAGAAGCTTTAAAATTTGAAACGATTGATGTATTATTCACTTTGACTAATTCATTGTTTATCTGTTGATCAAAAAATGAGAAATTATATGCTGATGATAGCGAAATTGTCGTTTTTATTTTAGAAAAATATTGACTAATTTTTGTATTAAAAGAATGTGTTTGTTGATGATTTTTTTTGTTTAGAACTTCTAAAACTGTACTTGCATCAGAATTATATTTATAGCTATACAGAAGGTTATTTTCATTCCACATATAATTGTAACCAAAATTGGCAAAACGAGCTTTTATAGGGTTTTTATATTCAAATCGAATTGACGAATTCCACTTTTTAACTTCATTAAATTGTCCATTATTTTGTTGTATAGAATTATATTTATAAAGAATATAACCATCGTGCAGTCGAGTTAAATTACCTAAATCATTAGAAAATGAATGATTTGTAGAGAATTTCCAAAAATTAGAAAAATCAACAGATAAATTAACTTTAGGTTCAACATAAAATCGCTGATAACTATTTTTAGTATTCAATGAAGTATTTTCTAAATAATACCATTGAAATGGTAAACCAAATGATGTTGAGAAATTATTTTTTCTGTACGAAAATTTATTTTCAACATAAGGGTTTAAAGTCGCCCAACGCGTATCATTTATAAATGGACTTTCTTTGGGTTGATTATCTGCCATTAAATCACTTTCTAATGTATGATTTATATATTTTACACCTATTTTAGATTCTAAAGTAAAAGATTTTAGTCCTTTTGTGAATTCTGCATAATTATTTGATACAAATCTTTTAAATCTAATATTTTGAAATGCATTTTTGTATATGTTTCCTTGGTTGATAAGGCTTTCGAATACTCCTGGAGAAATACTCAAATTTTCAGTGTAATCTTTGAAAGCTAATATAGAACGAAACGTTATTAATTGTTTGCCAATAGATTTTATAATTTTGAACTGATTAGATATTTCTCTGTTTGGTTTAGATAAACTTTGTTGAATAAATTGATCATTTCTGAATAAATCTCCTCTTGAACTATTCCAATCTCCTTTAAATTCAAGAATATTTTCCAAATAATTTTTTGAACTATTTCGTAAAAGAGTTGTTTTTATGTCTAGATTTTCTGATTGTAGATAATTCCTTTTTCTTTCATTAAGAAATATATTTCCTGTCGGTAGAAAATATTGCGTTGTTGTTTCTCCAAAACGCTTTTGATAATCATTTAAATAAGAAATGTTTAACCTTAAATCTAATTCTTTTTTTAACTTAAATAAATGATTCCATGTTCCTAGATTAACATTATTATCTAACCAACGTTCACTTGCAAAATTTGGAGTTTCTATACTTGCTATATTCAACCAACTTGAGCTAGAAAATTTTTCATTATCATTTAATAAATCTTCTAAACTTAATGTACTTAATTGTTGACTTACATCTTTTCCTCTATTATTACTTTGATAAGAACCTAACATTTGTTGTTGTTTTGTAAACAACATTGGAGTAACATTAGCTTGATAAATAAATGGCGAAACTCCTAAGCCAATTTCTGCTTTACCAGAATACGTAATTTTATTTTTTAGTTTGATATTAAGTGCTGCTTTTGGACTGTAAACTAAACTATCTAATATTTTTATTGGTTGATGATTTTCTAATATTTGAACTTTAGATACAGCATCAGCAGAAAGATTTTCGTTAGCCAAAGCATATTTACCACCTAATAAATCCATACCCTCTATGTAATATTTATTGATTGGTTCACCTTGATATAAAATTCGACCAGAACTTTCAATTTCTATTCCAGGCATTTTTTTTATAACATCTGCTATAGAACGATCTTGTATATCTTTAAAGTTGCTAACATCATAGGCTATTGTATCTCCTTTTTTACGAATAGGAGATTCTTTCAATTTTACTTCCTTTAGTTCAATCGCTTTTTCGTGTAAAGTAAAATCAAAATTTGATGAAGATTCATTAATTAATTCTGAAACAAAAGCATAATTCATTGCACGAACTCTTATTTCGTAAGTTTCGTGCAATGAATTATCTATTTTTAATAAATATTTTCCATCAGACTTGGTTATAAAATAAGTTAATGTTTCATCTGAATTACCTGGTGACAATGTAATGTTTGCACCTGAAATTGGTTCTCCTTTTTCATTTTTTACAATTCCAGAGATTGTTAATTGTGCAAAAATGAAATGAGAAATTAGAATAAATAGTAGTGTTAATTTTGTTTTCAAATATTATTCTAATTCTATGGGGTTATAAGGTAATTCTTTATGAATAAACGAAGTATCTTCAACTCCAGGACTACTATAAACTTTTTCTACATATAATTCTGGATTTTTATGAAAATTCATTTCTGCTTTATAGAATTCTTTTCTACTTGTTTTTATTATTTTTCTCTCTTTATGTATGTATATAGAGTTGGGAATGTTATCAATTGCTTCAGCTACAAAATAATGTTCTTTTTTGTCATCAAATATTTCTAATATTAAACCAGGTAATCCATTAAATAAAAATGGACCATCATTTAATGGAATATCGTCTGTATAGTAAGCTATCCATTTTCTTCCTGCATAATTTAATATAGCTTCTTTACAATTGTAGCCTAATATAACTTTCTTACCACTTTGCAATTGCCATTTAAAAATGGGTAATACTTCTATAAATTCATAATTATTATTATATACATTCCCTTGAAATGTATATTTATCATTATTCTTAATGATTAATTTTTTAAATTTTATTGCTCTACTAATAGGAATAAGTTCATTTAAATCATTTGTATAAATAAATTCATTCTGATTTTTTATATCAAATAGAGAATCATATTTTAAAAGATTTACATCTGTGAATTTAGATATATTTTTTCCAACTTGTAGTACAGTGATGGTACTACGTTTTTTATCTTTATTTTCTTTATCAAAAGAAAATATATATTTATAATATATATTCTTAGATGAAATATCTAGTTTTTCAATTTCACTTTTTTCTGATTTATACTTAATATCTCCTGAAATTTTTTGAGAATACCCAAAAACAGATAGTAATAAAAAAAATAATAGTTTTTTCATTTTGTTTACATTTTAGAATTAATAATATTTATGTGTTAACATATTAATTTTATTAAATCATAGAGCTAATATATAAAAAAAACAATAACTGTTAAAGGTTTAAAATTAACTATTCTTTTTCATTTCTTACAATTCAAAAAATTGTGAATTAAGTAAAAATAAAATGAGAAATTACAATAAATAGTAGTGTTAATTTTGTTTTTAAATATTATTCTAATTATTTCAAATTAAGTTGTAAACCTCTCTCTATTGAATTATTATTAGCTTCTAATTTAAGTTTCTTTCTTTTTAAGAATTCTTCATCATCTTTAACTAGAGTATTTCTTCCTCCTAAAACAATAAAAGGATTTTGTTTATATTTTTTAATATACTCTTCAAACTCTACTCTTGTCATTTTAACTCTTTGATAATTTTTTGGTTTTGGTATAGAAGAGTTACTTTTTGTTAAGCTAATAAATTGAAAATCAAAATAATTTTCACTATCTTTTATTTCTAGAATTAAGCCAGGTAATCCATGAAATTTATATGGTCCATATGAAATAGGAATTTCTTCGGTGTACCAAGCTTCCCAATTTCTACCAAATAAATTTGTTAAGGCTTTTTTTGCTTTATAACCGTTTATGTTTTTTTCTTCATTTACTAATTTCCAATTAATTGAAGGAATATTGTCTTCAAAATCTATACGTGTAAAAGATACATTGGCTTGTATAAGATAATTATTTTTAGATTTATTATAAAATAATCTTAACCAATGATGAATATAACCTTCTTGTTTATACATTTCACTTATTTGAATGACACCATTTTTCATATATTGAGTAATATCTCCTGGAATTGTATCCATTCTGAAAATAGATTTAGGTAAAAAGACATAACCATCAGGATGAATTCTCATGACAAATTCATCCGTTTTTACATCAGATTTGTTTAATGAATCATTCGTAAAATTATATTTATATTCTACTAAAAAATTATCAGTTTGTGCGAATAAAAATGAATTCAGCAAAAAATTTATTAATAATGTAATTCTTTTCATAAAATTTAAGATTTAACCAAAATAGCTTAAAAAAAACTACCTTAGTTTATTAAAAATTAACCTCCTCCACAAACATAATTTTCTTGGAAATCCATTTCTTCATCAATTTGGTCTTTAGAATAGAATATTCGCTATCATAGAAAAAGCAGTCTTATGTGTAAGAAAGTTTATTTAAATTAACTGTATTCTTAGAAAATAAAAATATTATAATAATTTTGGAATGTTAATATCTAAATACCTAGTCTTTTTATTATGGTATGTATTTTCTAACTTTTTATATCTTTCTTCATCTACTGAAACACCTGAAGCTTCTAAAAACTTCATAGGATTATTATTAAAATCATCAAAAGCCAATTTAAAATTAATAGGAGATAAATTTTTACTTTGGTTTAATTTTTTGTTAAAGATTAATTTTACTATTTCAAAATTATCAACTTTTTTAATCGATTTTAATTCCCATTTAAAATAATCCTGAGAATCATTTAATTTTATAATTGTTCCAGGTAATCCAACAAATATATATGGAGCTAAAGAAATAGGTATATCTTCAGAATACCAAGCTTCCCATTTTCTACCTAGATAATATGTTGTAGCTAATTTAACTTTATAAGATGAAATAGTATCTACTTTATTAGTTATCTCCCATTGTGGTTCTTCAATTTTTTTAGTAAAATTATATCCATCCATTAGCCTATTTGCTAGAACAGTTAAATTATTATTACTAACTTTTATACCTACACGTAAATTTGTTTTTGGAGAATTTAAAAGCTTAGTATAAATATCCTTATAATGTGTTCCCTTTTTTTCTTCAAAAAATTGAATAGTATCTTTTGTAAATGCATTCTCAGATAAATAGTAATAATCAGTATTATTTCCTATAACAAAAACATTTTCATTAATCAATTTATCTTTTTTAATACTATCACTATGTGAAATATAATCATAAACCAATTGGTAATTTGATTGAGCTTTAATTGAATTTGTAAAAAGAAATAATATATATATATAAATAATTTTTTTCATAATCTTATAAAAAATTATAACTCTACTGAAAGAGTTATAATTTTAATTAGTTTTAATCTTCACAAAAAATTTCTGCGTATTCTTCTATTTTGTCTGTCTTCCATGGTTCATCACTATTTTGACAAAAAGTAAATATACCTCCACAATGATCTTCGAAGTTATCACATTTCTTATTTGAAAATTCAGCGGTTTGAGAATTATTTGATTTTAATTCATCTATAGCATCATAATCATTGTAATTTATTTGATTCGCGAAAGCAAATGTTCCTATAAGTGCAAAAGCACTTGCAAATAATTTTTTTTTCATTTTGTTTTTAAATTTAGAGTTAATAAAAATATTAGGTGTTAACACATTGATTTTGTATATCAATAACACTAATATAATAATAAAAAAAAACAATAATAATTAAAAGGATATTTTATTTTAGTTGTAAAAAAATAATTAAAGATTATTTATTACAAATTTTTATTCTAGCTCAATAGGATTATAAGGTATAGGTTTAATTAATTCTTCAACTCCTGGAGAAGAATATGATTTACCAAGAAATTCTTCAGGATTATCATAGAAATTTTGAAGTCCTTTTTCAAATTCTTTTCTATCAATTTTCTTCTTAGAATAAAGATTATCAATATATATAGACATTTTATCAAAATTAATTGCTTCTAAAGAAAAATGATGTTCCTTATTATTATCATATATTTCTAATATTAATCCTGGTAAACCACCAAAAATATATGGACCAAAACTTAATGGAATATCTTCAGTATAGTAAGCTATCCATTTTCTTCCTGCATAATTTAATGTAGCTTCTTTACAATAATAATTACCAATTTTTTTTGTGTTAGAGTTAAGCTTCCAATCTAATTTATATTTGCCATAATTATATTGAAACTTATTAGTATGAATATTATTTTGAAAAACAAATTGAAATTCTCCATCAATAAATTGACCGAAAATAATTGGTTTAAATTTTACTTTTCTTCTAAATTTAAATAAATAATTTACATCATTAATAGTATAATTAGTTTTGGATTTATTAATAGAATCTAAAGCCCTTTCATATAAAAACCTATTATAATCATAAAATTTAGTGTAATCTTTTCCAATTGATAACAAAGTCAATGCTTCATTTTTTTTTAAAGTTTCTTTATCATTTATATAAGTATATTTATAAAAGGCATTGGTGTTTGATTCTTCTAATTCTTTTTTTTCAAAATTTTGTTTTTGAAAAGTTGTACCAATTGGAAATTTTATTTCTTGAGCATTTACATTTACATAGATATTAAATATTAGTATTAGATATAATTGTATTTTCATAAGTTTTTTTTAAAGAATTATAGCTATTATAAAAGAGCTATAAAATATTAAATTAACATTTTTTATATTGATTAACAAAATATTAGCAATAATATTTTTGTTGGATAGTTTGAGAGAAGGATTCGCGATGTAAGCAACAGTAATGTTGCGTTTTATTCTAAGTTAATAAATAAAAAACGGCAACTTCATCATGAAGTTGCCGTTTTATATATGAAAAATATTCTGTAAGGATAATTATTCTTGAGAAACAATTTTCGCTGATAAATACTCACGGTTCATACGTGCGATATTATCTAATGAAATTCCTTTAGGACATTCAACTTCACAAGCACCTGTATTTGTACAGTTACCGAAACCTTCTAAGTCCATTTGTGCAACCATTTTTTGTGCACGACGAGAAGCTTCTACTTGTCCTTGTGGTAATAATGCAAACTGAGAAACTTTTGCTCCTACGAATAACATAGCAGATCCGTTTTTACAAGTTGCAACACAAGCACCACAACCAATACAAGTTGCAGCATCGAATGCTTCGTCTGCAGCTTTTTTGTTTACAGGAATGTTGTTAGCATCTACAGAACGTCCAGAAGTGTTTACAGAAATGTAACCACCAGCTTGTTGGATACGGTCGAAAGAAGAACGGTCAACAATTAAATCTTTAATCACTGGGAATGCAGCAGATCTCCATGGTTCAATATAAATTGTTTCACCATCTTTGAACATACGCATGTGTAATTGACAAGTTGTAACTCCTCTATCTGGTCCGTGTGCTTCTCCATTGATAAATAAAGAACACATTCCGCAGATACCTTCACGACAATCGTGGTCGAAAGCAACTGGCTCTTTTCCTTCCTCAACTAATTGCTCGTTTAATAAATCAAGCATTTCTAAGAAAGAAGAATCAGTAGAAACATCTTTTAAGGAATATGTTTCCATTTTTCCTTGAGCATTAGCGTTTTTTTGACGCCAAATTTTCAGCGTGATGCTGATTGTTTTTGATGATGCCATAATTCTATATGATATTTTGACATTTTGCTTAATGATTTTTTATTAAGCAAAATGATTTTATTATTTATAACTACGAGTTTTTAACTCAATATATTTGTAATTCAATTCCTCTTTGTGTAATACCTCAGTATTAATGTCGTCTCCTTTATATTCCCAAGCAGCAACATAAGTATAGTTCGCATCATCACGTAATGCTTCACCTTCTTCTGTTTGGTATTCTTCACGGAAGTGACCACCACAAGATTCATTACGGTTAAGAGCATCGATAGCCATTAACTGTCCTAATTCTAAGAAATCTGCAACACGTCCAGCTTTCTCTAATTCAGTATTCATTCCGTCAGCTTCACCAGTAACTTTTACATCACGGTAGAATTCTTCACGTAAAGCAGCGATTTCAGCAATAGCTTCTTTTAATCCTTTTTCGTTACGAGCCATACCAACTTTGTTCCACATGATTAATCCTAAACGTTTGTGGAAACTATCTACTGTTTTAGTTCCTTTATTACTTAAGAAATGTTGAATTTGATCTTTAACAGCTTTTTCAGCTTCGTCAAATTCTGGCGTATTTGTAGGAATTTGTCCTGTACGAATATCAGCAGATAAATAATCAGCAATTGTATATGGTAATACAAAATATCCATCAGCTAAACCTTGCATTAGGGCAGAAGCACCTAATCTGTTTGCTCCGTGGTCAGAGAAGTTAGCTTCACCAGCTACGAAACATCCAGGAATTGTAGACATTAAGTTGTAATCAACCCAAACACCACCCATTGTATAGTGAATAGCTGGGTAAATACGCATTGGGTTTTCGTATGGATTCTCATCTGTAATTTTCCAATACATTTGGAATAAGTTTCCATATTTCTCTTCAATCCATTTTTTACCAAGACTTTGTATTTTTTCTGCAGAAGGATTTTGATCTCCATTAGCAAAAGCTACTTCACGACCTTTTTTCTTGATTTCTTCTGTAAAGTCTAAGTAAACACCTTCACCTGTTTCGTTTGCTTCAATACCGTAACCAGCATCAGAACGTTCTTTTGCTGCACGAGATGCAACGTCACGAGGTACTAAGTTACCAAAAGCAGGGTAACGTCTTTCTAAGTAGTAATCTCTGTCTTCTTCTTTGATGTCAACAGCTTTTTTCTTACCAGCACGGATAGCTTCAGCATCTTCTTTCTTTTTAGGAACCCAGATACGCCCAGAGTTACGTAAAGATTCAGACATCAATGTTAATTTAGATTGATTTGTACCGTGGATTGGAATACAAGTTGGGTGAATTTGTACATAACATGGGTTAGCAAAATAAGCACCTTTTTTGTGAATTTTCCAAGCAGCAGTTACGTTAGAACCCATTGCATTAGAAGATAAGAAATATACGTTTCCATAACCACCTGTAGCAACAACTACAGCGTGTGCAGAATGTCTTTCTATTTCTCCTGTAACTAAGTTACGAGCGATGATACCACGTGCTTTTCCATCTACAATAACCAAATCTAACATTTCGTGACGGTTATACATTTGTATATGTCCTAAATGAATTTGGTAGTTCATTGCAGAATATGCACCTAATAATAACTGTTGTCCTGTTTGTCCTTTTGCATAGAATGTACGAGAAACCTGTACACCACCAAAAGAGCGGTTATCTAATAACCCACCATAATCACGTGCAAAAGGAACTCCTTGCATTACACATTGATCGATAATGTTACCAGAAACTTCAGCCAAACGATAAACGTTAGACTCACGAGCGCGGTAATCACCACCTTTTATAGTATCGTAGAATAAACGATAGATAGAATCGTTATCTCCTTTATAGTTTTTAGCAGCATTAATACCTCCTTGTGCAGCAATAGAGTGAGCACGACGAGGAGAATCTTGGTAACAGAAAGCTTTAACTTTGTAACCTAACTCTGCCAATGTAGCAGCAGCAGATCCACCAGCTAAACCTGTACCAACAATAATAACATCAATTTTATCACGGTTATTTGGAGCTACTAAGTTTAAGTGAGCTTTATGCTCGCTCCATTGTTTTGCGATATCTCCTTGTGGAGATTTAGAATCTAATATACTCATTTTTTGATATTATTTTTTAATTATTTAACAAAAAAATGGTAAACAGCAATGATGATGAATCCTGCTGGAATTAAAATAGAATACCATTTTCCGAAAGCAACAATTGCTGGAGTGTATTTACTATGTCTTGCACCAATAGATTGGAATGCAGAAGCAAAACCATGTTGTAAGTGTAATGATAAGAATACAAATGCACCAATGTAAATCACTAAACGAACAAAGCTAACAGCTCCATCTAAAGTAAATACATGATGAACGTGATCCATAAAGAAATTACCTTGTCCAAACTCAGGGTTTTGAGTAATATAATGTTCAGTAATTGTAGGAACCCAAAAGTCATAAAGGTGTAATAATAAGAAAATTAAAATTACACTTCCAGAAATAAGCATGTTTCTTGACATCCAAGAAGCATTTGCGGCACCGTTGTATTTTTCATAAGCTACAGCTCCACGCGCTTTTTTGTTTTGAGCTTCTAAAATGAATCCCATAAAGAAGTGATAAATAACTCCAATTAGCAATATAGGTTGCATTAAATATTGGATGAAAGGATTGTCGCTCATAAAAGCTGACACTTTATTAAACCCATCAGGATTAATAACTGATAATGCATTAATCACGAAATGTTGTAATAAGAACACTAATAAGAATAACGCTGAAAGCGCCATAGTGAACTTTTTACCAATCGATGATTTTAGTAATGATTCATTTGCCATAAAGCAATACGTTTAAATTTTTTAGATATGCACAAATTTAATCAAGAGAATACTCTCCGGACAATGAATAATATCAGTAGATTGCTAGTTTTACTTAGTTTAGAACGATTCTTATTTAGCTTCGTTGTTTTATGAATTTTACTTCATCAGAAAGTAGTAACTTTGTTTTGTAAAATGTAATTTTCAAATTTAATAATTATTGAATAAATGAAAGTAGAATTAAATAGAGTTAATAATGCATCTCATTATGAGGCTAGTGCAGCGAGTTCTTCTGTTAAGGTAAATATAGACGGACCTGAATCTATTGGTGGAGAAGGTAAAGGTGTTCGACCAATGGAATTAGTTTTAATTGCTTTAGGAAGTTGTAGTGTTTTTGATTTGAATGAAATATTAAAAAAACAGAGACAAGTCATTGAGGATATAAAAGTTGAAGTAGAAGGAAAGAGAAGAGATGAAATTCCTAATATTTTTACTAATATTCATATTAAATTTTCTTTAAAAGGGGATATAAATCTTGAAAAAGCAAATAAAGCTGCAGAATTAGCTGTAAAAAAATACTGTAGTGTACATGATATGTTAGCCAATGGTGGTGTTGATATTACATATGAGATTAATGTAATTTAATTAAGGATTTTATATATTTTTATTTTACAAATCAAAATATCATATAAATTTGCTTCCTATTTTAGATTAAAATAAAACATGTTTAAATTTGTTCGTAAAGTAATTTTTTACTTTTTTGTAATTCATATTTTATATATAGTTGTTTTAAAATGGATTAATCCTCCATTTACAATTACTCAAGTTCAACAAATGTTTGAGCAAGGCAAATTAAAAAGAGACTATATATCTTATGATGAAATGGGAGATAATATAAAAATTGCTGTTGTAAGTTCTGAAGATCAGAAATTTCCTGTTCATAATGGTTTTGATATTGATGGAATTCAAAAAGCTATTGAGAAAAATAAGTCAGGGAAAAAATTACACGGTGGTTCAACAATCTCTCAGCAAGTAGCAAAAAATGTATTTCTTTGGCAAGGTCGTTCTTGGTTAAGAAAAGGATTAGAAGTTTATTTCACTTTTATGATAGAAAAAATTTGGAGTAAACAAAGAATCCTTGAGATGTATTTAAATACATCAGAAATGGGAATAGGTGTTTTTGGAATTGAAGCTGCTTCGGAATATTATTTTAATAAACCAGCAAAAGATTTAACTAAAAATGAAGCTGCACGAATTGCTGCTGCATTACCATTACCGCGAAAGTATAACGTAAATCCTCCATCACCTTTTATTAGTAGAAGAGCTGCTAATATACAAAGACAAATGAGAAATTTACAAGGAAGCGCTGACTTACAAAAAATATTAAAATAATAAAAAAACGAGAAGATTAATCTTCTCGTTTTTTTATTTCCCATTTTATTTTAACTGCAGAAATAATTTCTGATTCTAACCTTGTTTCAGGAATTTCAATAAACTCATTTTTATTGTAAAAAGATAAAGGAGATAAATAATTTTCTCCATTAGCTTTTACATCATTTTCATGATCGATTACCCAACCATTTAGCTCGTCAGAATACATTTTTAAACGATCTAATAATTTACTTCCAATTCCTTTACGATGCAAATCATTAGATATAATAATGGCAAACCATTTTTCATAATCTTTTTCGAAAACAACAGCCCAACCTTTTATTTGGTTATTTTCATCTACAATAAATAAATGCTGTGCATCTATAAGGCCTTGTAGGTATTTTTCTAATTCTTCAGAATTATTAAAAGCTAATTGAATTGGATATTCATTGTTCCATAATTCAAGAATATATTTTTTATGAATTTCATTCAAAAGTGTGAACGAATAAATTTCATAAGAACTGCTTGTCGACATTTATCAATGTTTGTATTTAATCTTTAAAGATATGAAATATTTATGCATTGTTATTTGAATAATTTTTAATTAAAAAAGTCTAAATTTTATAAAATCATTTTTTATCATCATATATAATAACTTACAAAATAATTTATGTTTACAACTCTGTTGAAAAAAATATAATTTTGAATAGAATAAAATTGGATTAAAACCGAATTCCACTTAATTTTGCACAAAGACAAACGCAATGACGCAAGGAATTATTATTTTAGACTTTGGCTCGCAATACAATCAATTAATTGCTCGTCGAATTCGAGAATTTGGAGTTTACACAGAGATTATTCCATACAACACTTCACTAGAAGAAATTAAAAAACACAATCCAAAAGGTATTATTTTATCAGGAGGTCCTTCATCTGTTTTTGGAGAAGAAGCTGCTTTGGTAGAGAAAGAATTGTTTGAATTAGGAGTTCCAGTTTTAGGAATTTGCTACGGAATGCAATTAATTTCTCATTTATTAGGAGGAGAAGTAAAAAAAGGTGTTAAAGGAGAATATGGTAAATCTGAATTAACAGTATTAAATAATAATAGCTTATTCCAAAATGTACCAGAAAAATCTACAGTTTGGATGAGTCATTTTGATGAAGTTATTAGCGCACCAGAAGGGTTTGTAGTTTCAGGAAAATCAAATATCGATATCGCTTCTTTAGCAAATGAAGAACGTAAAATATTTGCAGTACAATTTCATCCAGAAGTAACACATTCAGAATTTGGAACACAAATGTTACAAAACTTTGTTTTTGATATTTGTCAAGCAGAGAAAAATTGGGTGTTATCAGATTTCATAGAAACAGAAATACAAAGAATAAAAAATGTAGTTGGCGACAAAAAAGTTATTTTAGGACTTTCTGGAGGAGTAGATTCTTCTGTTGCAGCTGTTCTTATTCACCGTGCAATTGGAGACCAATTAACATGTATTTTTGTTGATACAGGTTTACTAAGAAAAGATGAAGGGAAAAAAGTAATGGAAAATTACGGAAAACACTTCAAAATGAACATCAAAATGGTTGATGCTTCAGAACGTTTCTTAACGAGTCTAAAAGGAGTAGATGAGCCAGAAGCGAAACGTAAAGCAATCGGAAAAGATTTCGTTGCAGTTTTCGACGAAGAATCTAAGAAATTCGATGATGCTTCATTCTTAGCACAAGGAACAATTTATCCAGATGTTATCGAATCTCAATCTGTAAAAGGACCATCAGCAACAATCAAATCTCACCATAACGTAGGAGGATTACCAGAAGAAATGAAATTACAGCTTCTAGAACCTTTACGTGAATTATTCAAAGACGAAGTTCGTAAAGTAGGAGTAGAGTTAGGTATTCCTCGCGAATTAGTTTATCGTCATCCATTCCCAGGACCAGGATTAGGAATCCGTGTATTAGGGGAAGTAGACGAAGAAAAAGTAAGAATATTACAAGAGGCAGATCAAATTTTTATCGATGAATTATATGCACATAATTTATACGATGAAGTTTCGCAAGCATTCGTTGTTTTATTACCTGTAAAATCTGTAGGTGTAATGGGAGATGAGCGTACTTACGAATATACGGCAGTTGTTCGTTCTGCTAATACAATAGATTTTATGACGGCTACATGGTCAAAATTACCTTATGAATTTTTAGAATTAGTTTCAAACAGAATCATAAACGAGGTAAAAGGAATCAACCGTGTTGCTTACGATATTAGTTCTAAACCACCAGCAACTATCGAGTGGGAGTAAATCTAATATTGAAATATCCAATTCAATTTTAAGAAAGCTTAAATAATTATATAGCATAAAAAGGACGAAAAATTATTTTTCGTCCTTTTGTTTTTGGACGTTCCCTTCGGTCTGGCTTTACGCTGTTATCTTTTCTAATTGATTCTTGAGTAAATGTTGTAATTTTTTCAATTAGAAAAGGATTTTCACTTCAATCCCTAACGCAAATTCGTATAAATCAAGAAAGTTCTCATTGTAAAGAATTATTATCTTTATTTAAATTTTTTAATGTTTTTAATATCCTTTATTGTTCTACATTCGCATTTATATTATTTTATTAATGAAAACAATTTTTAATTTTTTAGTTATTTTAATTTCTATTTCAGCTTTTTCTCAAAATAAACTAAGTTATTTAAAGAAAAATAGTTTTGATATTTCTGATAAAAAATTCATTTTTCCTGAATCAAATTTTAATATTATAGGTTTTGGTGCTTATCACGGTAGTGAAAAAACAGAAGATGTAGAAATTGAAATTATAAAATCAGTCTTAAAAAAAACATCAATAAAATATTATCTTCCTGAAACAGATTTTAGCATTGCTCACTATTTCAACGATTTTTTGGTAAGAGGAGATACAATTCTTCTTAAAGATTTAATAATACAATATGGAATTCGTGTTCCACAAGAAAGAACGATTGAAGTATATAATAAGTGGAAAGATCTAAAAAAAATTAATGATAATTTACCAGAGAGAAATAAGGTTAAAGTTCTCGGGATTGATTTACTTGTTAGTAATAAATACGTATCAAAACATATTTTAGAAATAGTTAAAAATCAAAATAATCAGTTTCCTATTTTAAGTGAAATTAATCAAATGGTGAAAACTGATACAACTTCTTATTCAACAGAAAATACTAGTTTTTCCTCAATACTTTTAAAGAAATTTATAACTGATTATGAAAATAACTCAGAGAAATATGAAAAAAATATTACGAATAAATTTGAATTTAATCAAATATTGAAAAATTTAAAAATTTCTTTTTCAGATAAATCAGAAAGGGAAAAAACTATGTATGAAAATTATCTAATTTTTAGCTCTGAATATAATTTTAAGGAAAATCCTCAATTTTTAAGAATGGGATTTTTTCATTTGGAGAAATCTAGGGAAGGAAAAAATGGTTATCTATCATTTTTTACAAGATTGATTGAAAATAAGATATATTCTAAAGAAAAAGTAATTTCAATTATTGGTTTTTTAACAAAAAGTGAAGTTCTTTGGGATGAGAAATATAATGGAGAACAATATATTGGATACACAACAGAAGGAGGATTTGGAATTGGAGATTATGAAAAGGAATATTTTAGAGGAATTCAGAATCTTAAAGATGCTAAAATATCTGATGAAACACTATTTCGATTAAATAAAAAAAACTCTCCATATTTAACGAAAGTTCCAGATTTAATTGAAGTTATTATGACAGATAGTGACTCAAATAGTAATAGAGTTATTAAAACTTCAACATTAGATTATTTGGATTATGCCATTTTAATTTCTAATTCTAAAGCAAGTGTTCCAATTTTTGAAATGAAATAAACATAATTTTATTAGATATATTAATAATAAAAAACTTTTATATTTATAGTACAAGTAATTATTTGATGGATAAAAATGAGTTAACAGAAAAACATAGTTTTATAAATGACACGTTGTTTAAATTAAAAATATTTGTCCTTACAATTCAACGTTTTTCAAAAAATATAATTTCTCCAATTAATAAATTTACAGATAGTAAAAAATTAGTGAATGAGTCAGTTATTGCTTTTTCTGAAAGTGACCTTTGGAATCCTTATGATAATAAAGAAAACTGGATATTGACTGCAGGAAAAATCGAAAATTTACGTATAGCTTCAAAAAAATTGAATGGGCTTGAGATTAAAGCAAATAGTGTATTTAGTTTTTGGCGACATATTGGAAATCCAAATATAGGACAAGGATATGTTGTTGGGAGAGAGATTAGAGAAGGATGTGTTGTTCCAACAGTAGCTGGAGGTCTCTGCCAACTTTCAAATGCATTGTATGACGCTGCTTTAAATGCGAATTTTGATATAGTTGAAAGACATAAACATACAAAAATAATTAAAGGTTCTCTTGCAGAGAAAGATAGAGATGCAACTGTAAAATGGAATTACATTGACTTACGTTTTAAGTCCAATTTTGATTTTAGAATAGAAACCAAATTAACTTCTGATAAGTTAATCGTTAGTTTTAGAAGTACACAAAAGAATATTAAATCAACAACGGACAATTTTAATTTACAACAATCAAATAAAATTAATGATTGTTATTCTTGTGGTAATTTTGCATGTTTTAAACATCCTGATAGAAGTTCTATAAAACAAGAAATAGCAACTACAACATTTATTCTTGATGAAAAATGGGATGAGTTTGATGATTATGTTAATTCAACTGCAACCGAAAGTGATACTTTTATTTTACCTCTTCAAAAAAATAGTTTGATAAAATCTGACCGTTATTCATGGAAAGCTATAAAATCACAGAATATAAAAGTAACAACTTTACAAGGAATATATCGTGCTATTAAATTAAGATTTAGTTCTAAATCCAATAATATTTTTCAATTGAATCTAAAATTAGATGAGAAAATAGCAAAAGCAGTAGCACGAAAAATACCTTTAGAAACAACACACTTGGTTATTTCACAAAATTTACTTCCATTTATTTATAAAACAGGTGTTTTAGGAGGGAGAACATTTGATGTTTTAATGACAAGGTTACCTGTTTATGAATTACATAGTAGACTTAATTTTGCTCATTCTCGACATCTAGAAAGTTCTACTTTAAATGATTTTCGAGCATCAAATGAATTAGAATTAATTGAAAAAGAAGCTTTGAAAAAAGCAAGAAAAATTATAACACCTCATACTGAAATTGCATCACTTTTTAGTGATAAAGTTCAGAAATTAGATTGGCAACTTCCGATACAAAATGATATTAATTCAAAAGGAAATAAAATACTTTTTCCAGCTTCTGCATTGGGTAAGAAAGGCGCTTATGAAATTAAACAACTCGCACAAGAATTGAATTTAGTTTTGGTTGTTTCAGGATCGAAAATGGAAAACTTAAATTTTTTGGAGGATGTAAAAATAGAAAAATTTGATGGAAATTTTAATGAAATAGGTTTAGTTATCTATCCAACATATATAGAGCACCAACCAAGACAAGTTTTAAAAGCTATTTCTATGGGGATTCCTGTAATAACAACAACAGCTTGTGGAATTGATGTTTCGGATAAGGTTAAAATTGTTGAGTTAGGTAATTATAAACAATTGAAAGATGAGGTTTTAAACTCAAAGATGATTATTTAATTTTATTCTTTGTTTGTGAATCATATATTTCTATTATTTTATAAAAATCAAAATAATAAATTACATTTATTAATACAAAAAAAATCGGAAGCGTAAACTTCCGATTTTAATTAATTCTTATTTTGATTAGATGTTTTTAGAGTTTGCACAACTGTAATCTATTGGACCATCTGTAGGAATTTCTTTCAAAATTTCTAATAAATATTTCCAGAATTTTTGAACAGATACAATTTCTACTCTTTCGTCTGGTGAATGTGCTCCTGAGATATTAGGACCAAAAGAAATCATGTCTAAACCAGGATAATTAGTACCAATGATACCACATTCTAATCCTGCGTGACAAGCAACAACTTTAGGTTCTTCGCCATTGTTTTGTTTAATATAAATTTCTTTTAAGACTTCTAAAATTTCAGAATGTGGATTAGCTTTCCATCCTGGGTAAGAACCAGAGAATTTAACATCAAAACCACCTAACTCGAATGCTGCTTTTAATGTTTGTGCTAATGCTTCTTTACCAGATTCTATTGAAGAACGAGTAAGACAAAGAACTCTAGATTTACCATTGATGACTTCTACACGAGCAACATTGTTAGATGTTTCTACTAAACCTTCTACATCTGGACTCATTCGATAAACTCCATTGAATGCAGCCAAAATTGTTTGAATAAAAGTTTTAGAGTCTGTTGTAGATATAGCATTTTCTAGAGCAGTTTCTTCTAAAGTAATAACCATTTTCGGTTCTTTAGTTGCGTATTCTTCGATTATTTCTGCTCTTAGAGCTTCGTATGCTTCTTTGAATGCATCTATATTTGTATTTGGAATCACAATATTTGCCCAAGATTCGCGAGGAATAGCATTACGTAAACTACCACCTTCTAGATGAGAAATTTGTATTCCAAATTCGATACCTGCATTTAATAAACGAGCGATTAATTTATTTGAGTTTCCTAAACCTTCGTGAATTTGCATTCCTGAATGGCCTCCGTTTAAACCTTTTAATGTTAAAATGAATGCTGTAGCATCTTTAGGAGATTCTTCTTTATATGTTTTTGTTGCAGTAACATCAACTCCACCAGCACAACCGATATCTAATTCGTCATCTTCTTCTGTATCAAGATTAAGTAATATTTTACCAGATAAGAAGCCTGCTTTTAAACCTAATGCACCAGTCATTCCAGTTTCTTCATCAATTGTAAAAAATGCTTCGATTGCTGGATGAGGAATATTTTTAGATTCTAAAACAGCCATAATGGTAGCTACACCAATTCCGTTATCTGCACCAAGGGTAGTACCGTTTGCAGTAACAAATCTGTTGTCTTCTATGTACATTTCAATTCCTTGTGTATCAAAATTGAAATTAACATCATTATTTTTTTGACAAACCATGTCCAAGTGAGATTGCATCACAACTTTTTTACGGTCTTCCATTCCTGGATATGCAGATTTTTTAATTAAAACATTACCAACCTCATCAGTTTCTACTTTTAATCCTAAGTCTTCACCGAATTTGATGATAAATTCACGTACTTTTTCTTCTTTTTTAGATGGTCTTGGAACAGAATTCAATGCAGAAAAGTTTTTCCATATTGCTTTTGGTTCTAAGTTTAGAATATCGTTGTTCATTGTTTCTAATTTTTCTTGTTCAAAGTTACGGATTTGCTCTTATATAGAAGAATGAAACAAAATTAAAATTAGGAAATTTAGATTGAATTTTAATTTAATATAAAAAATAAAACCCAATAGTAAGTATGACTATTGAGTTTTTATATTATTAATGGATTTCATGTTGGTTTCTATTTATCGATAGATCCCATAACTCTTTGCATGAAAGTATTGGCAGCTGTACGCTCGTCCATACCTTCATTATCCATCATATTTTTCATTTCGATTGCTCCACAAATATTAGAGATCATTTCACCGATTACTTCTTGTTCTGGTTCTTTTACCGCAGGAGAATCAGCATAAGCTTCTAATACTTCTAACGTAGTTTCCATTGCTTCAACAGAAACTGTCTTTGCTAAGTTTTTAAAGATTGGTAGTTTCATTGATTAATTCTTTTACAGCTTCAATTTTAGATGCAGTTACTTGTCCAACATTTTGTCCTCCTTTAAATACAGCGAATGTAGGTAAGTTAGGCACATCAGCTAATTTTCTTGATTCAGCTAATTTTTCAGCATCAACATATAAAAATTCAGCTTTTCCATCATATTCTGCTGCTAATTTTTTGAATTTTGGTTTTACTAAACGACAGTTTCCACACCATCCAGCACCATATTGTACAATTACTATATCGTTATCAGCTACTACTTGAGCTAAGTTATCTTGTTCTAATTCTGCAAACATTTTGTTTAATTTTTTAGTTCTAAATTGGATATAAAAAAGGCTGTCTAAGTTATGAGCTTAGTGATTTTTTATTGAAAATGAATTCATTATAAAAACTCCCTGTCAATGTTTTAGACAGCCTCTTATTTTTTGATTAATCAATTAGAAAAATCAATTTATTTTTTAGTGAGATGCTAAGTAAGAAGCAACACCGTCTTTTGTAGCAGACATAGCGTCTTTTCCTTCTTCCCAGTTTGCTGGACAAACTTCACCGTATTTTTCTACGTGTAAAATAGCATCTAATAAACGAACATACTCATCAATATTACGACCTAATGGTAAATCGTTGATTGTTTCGTGACGAACAACTCCATTTTTGTCGATGATGAAAGTTCCACGGTAAGCAACTGGAGCACCTTCGAATTTTAAAGAATCATTTTCTTCATTGTAAACATACTCACCAGCTAAAACTCCATAATCCATAGCAACAGTTTTTGCTAAGTCAGAAATAATTGGGTAAGTAACACCTTGGATTCCTCCATTGTCTTTTGCAGTATTTAACCAAGCTAAATGAGATTCTTCTGAATCGCAAGAAGCACCGATAACGATAGCATCTCTTTTTTCGAATTCAGCTAATTTAGCTTGAAATGCATGTAATTCTGTTGGACAAACAAAAGTAAAATCTTTTGGGTAAAAGAATAAAACGATATTTTTCTCTCCAATTGGTAATGAAAAGTTTTCAACGATTTCATCTCCATCAACTACTGCTGGCACTGTAAATAAAGGTGCTTTTTTTCCTACTAATGACATAATTTTAATTTTTATATTTTATTTTTTAATTACTTGTTTTGTAGAAAAGGTTATTTATTTTCCTTTTTCCTGATACAAATTTATATTGATTTAATGGATTGTCAAGATAAATTCAATTTCTATTTTAGATTGTATTATAAATTTATTTTATAATGTTTTATTTATTAAATTTATTTATTCTATAATCTATTTAAAGCCTTTTGATTTTATAAATTAAATTACTTAATGCTAAGTTACTACTATAAATTTATATACTAAATGATATTTGATATTAAAAATCAGTTAATATTAAGCTTCTTCAAACTTTTTAAAAATATTATTTTGGGAATTGCTTCGCACTATGCCTTCTCGCTATATCTTTTATAAACAATTAAATATGTTTTATAAATAGAAGAATTGTTTATAAAAGGATGCTGCTTCAATCATTACTGCAAAATTATAATTAAAGCAAATTGATTATTTTTAAAATAATAACTTTATATTCACTTAATTACATAAATTAAAGTATGAAAAAATTAATCTTATTTATTTTACCCTTTTGGTTGTTTGCACAAAATGGAATAAAAGTAGAATATGAAGTAAAACAAGAATTTGATAAAAGTAAGTTAAAAAAACTAAGTGCTAAATCACTTGAAATTTTACAAAATTCTGAAAGTAAACGTTATTATTATGAACTATTTGTAAATAAAGATAATTCTAATTTCGTAAAAATAGAACGAATTAACAATGAACAGGTAAAAGGAGCTGCAATTAGTTCGGTTAGTATTACAGGAACTAATATTTATAAAGATTTTGTTACAAACGAATTGTACGAGCAAAATGATATGAAGCCTAAATTATTTGTAAAAGATTCTATACAACATTTTCCTTGGGTATTGTCAAAAGAAGAATCGACTATATTAGGTTATAAAGTTAGAAAAGCAACTTATACTAATCCAACACAAACTGTAGAAGCATGGTATAGTACAGAGCTTCCTTTTCGTGATGGTCCATCTCGTTTTAATGGATTACCAGGATTAATTTTACAAGTTAGTTTTAAATTACCATTTGTTTCAGATATGGATACAAATGTAAGTTTTACTGCAATTGATGTAAAACCTTATGAAGGAAAAATTGAGTTACCAAATAAATCTAAGAAAGTAACAAAAGATGAATTTGAGAAAGAAATGGAGAAAAGTTCTTTTAAATTTAATGGAATTAGAAGTACAGGAGTAGAAAGGAATTAAAAAAGATATTTTTTTTGAAAAATATTTCATCTAAATTTTATTCATTATCAGATTTTTATAAAATTAACTTTAAATAATCTTTAAAAACTTATTAAATTAGTTTTGGAGAATTGAAAAACCTTACTATATTTGCACAGCAATTAAGGGAAAGACCCATGGTGTAACGGTAGCACATCGGTTTTTGGTGCCGCTAGTTGGGGTTCGAATCCCTGTGGGTCTACAAAGCAGAAATGTAATTTTATTACTTTCTGCTTTTTTTATTTTTTATAACATTTATAAAAACAATAAAGCAGTACTATAAAAATAGTACTGCCTAATTGATAGTTTAAAATCTGTTAATTAACAAAAAATATTTAGATAAGAGGTTAATTAATACCTCCGCCTAAAGCTCTATATAAATCAACCTCAGCATTTAATTTTTCTAACGATACATTCACCATTTCTAAATCATTCTGAAGTTTATTATTTTGTGCTGTAATTACTTCAAGATAAGTAGCCATACCATTTTTATATAGTTTTACAGCATCATTTATTCCTTTATCAAGGATATTGGTTTTTTGTTGTAGTAAATCTATTCTTTCCGAAGTTCCTTTTTGCTTTGCTAATGCATCAGAAACTTCATTTACAGCATTCAACATTGTTTGTTTGTAATTTATAACTGTTTTTTCTTGTTCAATGACCGCAGTTTCATATGCTGTTTTAAATTGTCTTTTCTGTAAGATAGGAGCAGCTAAATTTGCTGCAATAGTTTTTGTAAGAGATCCAGGTAAATCAAACCATTGATTAATTTTATAAGAATTAGCTCCTATTTGTGGAGTAAGACTTAAACTAGGATACATTGCAACTTTAGCTAAATTTGTTTTAGAATTTAGACTTATTAAAGTGTATTCTACAGCTTTTAAATCCGGTCTTCTACTTAAAAGTTGAGCCGGAACACCTTCAGAAAGTTTATTATCAGTGAACATCTGTTTTAAAGAATTACTACGTTCAATTTTTTGAGGGTATTCACCACATAAAATACTCAAAGCATTTTCTTGTATAGATATGTTTTGATTTGCTAAAGGAATTAATAATTCAGCTGTTTTCTTTTGAGTTTCTGATTGTTGTATTGCCAAAGAATTAATTTGACCAGCTTTATATTGTAGGTTCATCATCTTTAAATTTGTAGTACTCAATTCAATATTTTGTTCAGCTATTTTAAGCTGTTCATCTAAACTTATTAAATTATAATAAGCTTGAGCTACTTGAACAATAATTCTACTTTTTAGTGCATTTAAATTTTCTTTTTGTGAAAAATAATCAGCTTTGGCTGCTTGTTTTTGTAATTTAGTTTTACCCCAAATATCTGCTTCCCATGATAATTTTAATACAGCACTATAATCATCAATATATTTTGTACCTGTAAATTGTTCTGATAAAGAACCATTAAGACTATTTTTTGAAACCCAATTTCTATTTGCTCCCGCACTAAAATCAACTGTAGGCATAATATTATTTTTAGCTTGTTTATAAACCAAATCTAATTGTTCAATATTTTTTAATGCAGTATTAATTTCATTATTTTTTTCTAGAGATTTTTCTATTAATGATATTAATGTAGGATCTTTAAAAAATGTTTTCCAAGGTAAAACAATAGTATCTCCAGTAACTTGTATCTGTTCCTTATAATTTTCAGGAATATTAAGTTCAGGCTTTTTATATTCACTCCTTGTTGCGCAGGAAATCATTGCTGATGACACTGCGCTAAAAAGAAGCATATTTTTTATATTAAATATTTTCATTTTGTAATTCGTTTTGAATAGTGGATTTTTTAGAAGAAATTTTTTCATCTAAATATTGAAATAGAATATAAAGTATAGGAATTATGAATATTCCTAATAGTACACCACTTAACATTCCCATAGCAGCACTAACACTTATTGATTTATTTCCTGAAGCCATTCCTCCAGCAGATAACATAAGAGGAATCATACCAACGATAAATGCTAATGAGGTCATGATAATAGGTCTTAACCTAGCTTTGGCACCTTCAATTGCAGAATCTAAAATTGATAAACCACTTTTTCTTTTTTGAACAGCAAATTCAACAATTAAGATAGCATTTTTGGCGAGTAACCCAACCAGCATAATAAGTCCTACTTGTACATAAATATTATTATCAAATCCAATTGCTTTTATTCCTAAAAATGCACCAATTACTCCTGTAGGTATAGATAGCATTACAGCTAATGGTAAAACATAACTTTCGTATTGAGCTGATAATAGTAGATAAACGAATAATAAACATAATCCAAAAATAGCTACGGTTTGATTTCCTGATGATTTTTCTTCTAAACTAAGTCCAGTCCATTCGTAACTGTAGTCAGAAGGTAAAGTATCAAGAGTTTTTTCTAATTTCGTGATTAATTCTCCATTACTTACTCCACTTTTTGGAGTAACATTTATTGTTAGAGAATTGTAGAGATTATATCTTCCAACAGATTCAGGTCCATACACTTTTTTAAGATTAATAAGTGTTGTAACAGGAACCATATCTCCATTGTTATTTTTTACGAAAATATCATTAAAAGCATCTTGATCCATTCTAAAAACTCCATCAGCTTTAATATTCACTCGATAAAATTTTCCAAATCGGGAGAAATTTTGAGATTGATCACCAGAAAAATAAGTTTGAATAGTTCCTAATAAATTAGAAACACTTACACCTAACTGTTTTGCTTTATCTTCATCAACTTCAAGTTCTAATTGTGGATAATCTGCTCTAAACATTGTATAAGCAAAAGCAACTTCAGGATTCTGCATAATTTGCCCAATAAGTTGATCTGCCTTTGCTTTTAAAACTTGAGGGTCTCTTCCCATTCTATCTTGAAGAATTATTTCTGCATCATTAGTCATTCCATATCCTTCTACAGGAGGCATTCTAAATGTCATAATACTTCCTTCTTTTATTGTAGATAGTTTTTCGTTGACTAAACTAACAATTTGATCGATATCATGAATTTCACCTCGTTCTTTTTTAGGCTTTAATTTTACGAATCCCATTGCATAAGCAGGACCAGCACTATTATTTAAAAGATTAAACCCTGTAATAGAGGTATTTTCATGTACAGCATCAATTTCTTTAATGATTTTATTAATTTTATTCGAAACTTCTGTCGTTTTATCTAATCCTGTTCCTGGAGGCATACTTAAAGAATACATAAATAAACTATCGTCTTCCATTGGTACAAAACTTTTTGGAGTTGTATTCATTAACCAAACTGAAAAACCTATAATGCCGAGAATTAAACCACTAGAAATCAGTTTGTGGTTAATTAAAAATTTTAAACCACCTAAATAGCGATTCGTCATATTATTGAAACCAATGTTAAACGCATTGGCAAATTTTTTTCCAAATCCTTTTTTTTGTTCGTGAGAATCTCCTGTATGATTGTTTTTTAATAAAACAGCACATAGAGCAGGAGTTAATGTTAATGCATTAACAGCCGATATGATAATGGCAATAGCTAATGTGTAAGCGAATTGTTTATAAAAAAGTCCCGCAGAGCCTTCCATAAAACCAATTGGAATAAATACTGCAGACATTACTAATGTTATGGAAATAACGGCACCAGTAATTTCTCTCATTGATTTATGAGTTGCTTCTTTACCTGTAAGATTCGTACCTTCCATATTACTATGTACAGATTCTACAACAACAATAGCATCATCTACGACAATACCAATAGCAAGTACTAAGGCGAAAAGAGTTAATACATTTATTGTAAATCCGAATACAAGTAAAAAGAAAAATGTACCTATAATTGCAACAGGAACTGCAATTGCAGGGATAATAGTTGATCTGAAATCTTGTAAAAAGATGAAAACAACGATGAAAACAAGAATAAATGCTTCTATTAATGTCGACTTTACTTGACTTGTAGCTTCGTCTAATTTTTCTTTAGTACTAACAACTTTTGAATATTTCACACCAGGAGGAAAAGATTTTGAGAGTTGTTCAATAGATTTATCAATTCCAATTTCTATATCATTAGCATTAGATCCCGTTGTTTGCATAATTGCTACAGTAACAGCATTTTTACCATTTGATAAATTGTCTCCACTATATGAAATTGCTCCAAACTCTACTCTTGCAACATCTTTTAATCGAACGATATTTGTACCATCGTTTTTGATAACAATATTTTCATATTGCTCTGGAACATTTTTTTTCCCTTTATAACGGATAACATATTCTAACGCAGCTTTAGATTCTTCACCTAATTTACCTGGGGCAGATTCTAAACTTTGATCTGCTATTGCATTTGAAACATCAGAAGGAACTAAACCATAAGAAGACATTCTTTGAGGATTTAGCCAAATTCGCATGGAATAATCTTTTGTACCAAAAACTTGAGCTTGACCAACTCCTTTTACTCGTTTTACCTGTGGAATAAGATTAATGTTAGCATAGTTTTGTAAAAACTTTTCATCATATCTACTGTTATCATCAGTATATAGATTAAAAAGCATTACCATACTATTTTGTTGTTTGGAAGTTGTAAGTCCCATTCTTATAACTTCTTGAGGTAAAATAGGTGTAGCTTGTTGTACTCTATTTTGTACGTTTACTGCAGCTTGATCAGCATTAACACCTTGCTTGAATATAATCGAAATAGAGAATGTTCCATCATTACTTGCATTCGATTTTATGTATTGCATATCTTCAACTCCATTAATTTGTTCTTCTAATGGAGTTACTACAGAGCGTATTACTGTTTCACTATTTCCTCCAGGATATGATCCATTAACAGTAATAGTTGGAGGAGAGATATCAGGAAAACGTGTTACTGGTAATCTATCTAGCCCTATAACTCCTAAAATTACAATAATTAAAGAAATAACTGTAGCAAGTACAGGACGATCTATTATTTTTTTTAACATCTTATTTTTTCTAAATATTATTTATTATTAGGAGCAACTAGAGCGTTATCTGTAAGTTCATCTAATCTATTTATAGCTATTTTATCACCAGCTTTAACTCCCTTATTTACAAAATAGAATTCAGTGTTACCTCCAGATATATCAATTGGTAACATTTTTACTTTGTTATTTTTATCTAGTTTATAAATGAATAATTTATCCTGTATATCTTTTACAGCAGTTTTAGGTACTTGAATCACATTATCTACTTGTTGATGAAGAATAACTTTTGCTGTTGCTCCTGATCGTAATAAATTATTTGGATTAGAGAATACAGCCTTTAATTGAATACTCCCTGTATTTTTATCAAAATTACCACTGGCACTTTCTAATTTACCCTTGTTATCATAAGTAGAACCATCAGCTAATAATAATTCAATAGTATTAGTAATATTGTTCGAAGAGTTGATAAATCGATTATAAGAGATAAATTGAGCTTCATTCATAGAAAAATATACATTAACAGTATTGATATTTGATAAAGTAGTGAGTGCATTTGTATCACTAGCTCCAACTAAATTTCCAATTCTGTTAGGAATACGTCCTATGTAACCACTTATAGGAGCTTTTATATACGTAAAATCAGCATTAATTTTTGATGTTCCTAAGGCTGCTTTTGCTTGAGCAACTTGTGCTAATGCTCCTTGATAATTTGCTTCAGCAGTTTTTAATTGAACATCAGAAACAACATTTCCCTCTACCAAAGGTTTTAGTTTTTCAACCTCTAATTTTGTGTTTGCTAAGTTTGCTAATGCTACTTTAAGAGATGCATCACTATTCTTTACCTGTTCTTCATAAATAGTAGGTGTTATTCTGAATAAAGTTTGGCCTTGAGTAACATATTGACCTTCTTTTATATATACTTTTTCTAGATAACCATTTACTTGTGCTTTAATTTCTACATTATCTTGACCTTCTATACTTCCAGGATAAGCTGTAGGAATATCTACATTTTCTAATTTTAGTTGAATAAAGTCAGTAGGTAATGCTGATACTTGAGATATATTTTCTTGTTCATTTTTGGATGTACAAGAAAATAATGATGTAGTTATAGAAAAAGATACTATCAAATATCCTACTTTGTAGTTCATAATATTTTTATTTAATTATGTACAAAGTAAATTAGAGAAGTGAGCTTTTTAATTAAGAAATGGAGTGAAACGGAAATTTTTGAAGTTAAAACGTAAAATGAGAGGAATGAAAATTACTAAAATTATAACATAAAAGAGAATATTTTTTATTATAAACATTCATTCATAAACCAATGATTTGTTTTTAATGACCCGCAGATTTAGAAAAAACATTGATTATTATTACACCTATAACAATTAATAGAATACCTAAAATAGCAGGTAAGTCGAGTTTTTCTTTATAAACAAAATATCCGACACAAGAAATAATTACAATTCCTACTGCAGACCATATTGCATAAGCTATGCCAATAGGAATTACTTTAATTGCTAAAGTTAAAAAGTAAAATGAAGATGACATAGCAATAACAAAAATGATAGTTTGTATTGGTTTAGTAAAACCATTTGAAGCTTTCAAAAAAGAAGTAGCAATAGATTCACAAATAATAGCGCAAGCTAAAAAAAGATAATTTTTCATGATTAATTATTTTTTAATAATCCATCCAAGATTTAAAAGAAGATGCTTTTTCTCTACTTATTAATATTTCTACTTCTGGATGTTTTTTTAATTCAAGTTTTAATTTTCCATTAAAATGATTAAAAACATTTTTAACAGAATTAATATTTATAATAAATTGTCTATTAGCTCTAAAAAATAATTTTGGATCTAATTGTTTTTCTAATTCTTCTAACGTTTGAGAAATAATTTCCGCTTTATCATTTGTTAAAAAAGCTTTATTAATCCCTAATTCTGTTTGAAAATACAATATATCTTCTGTTAAAAGGGTTGTATATCCGTCTTTTTTTGCTAAAAGAAATCGTTTCCTATAATCTTTAGGTTGGATGTAATTCAATAGCCCCTCGAAAGTAGCTCCTAAAATAGGAATGGTTTCAATAAAACTTTCATATTTTTTTAATGCAAATTCTAATTCTTCTTCTTCAATTGGTTTTAGTAAATAATCAATACTATTGTATTTAAATGCTTTTACAGCATATTCATCATAAGCAGTTGTAAATATTACAGGGCTTTTTATTTCGTATTTGTTGAAGATTTCGAAACTTAAACCATCAGAAAGACGAATATCCATCATTATTAAATCAGGTGAAATATTTTTATTTAACCATTCTACGGTTGATGAAATAGAATCTTCTACACTTAAAATCTCAATATTTGGTCTCAAATGAAGTAATATTCTTTTCAATCGATCTGCATTTGGTTTCTCATCTTCTACAATAAGAATATTATTTATTTTCATAGAGAGGAATTTTTGCAATAAATTCTGTAGTTGTTTTGTTTATTATTGGCAATCTTTCACCAAGAAATTCAAATCTATTTATAATGTTTTGAATTCCAATGCCAGGTGATTCATTCTTATTTATAAGAGGAATTAAAATATTACTTACTACAAGATATTTATCTTCAGTCGTATATATATTTATTTTTAAAGGATTTAATTTTGAAGTTTGATTATGTTTTAAAGCATTTTCAACTAAAAATTGTAGAGCTAAAGGAGGAATAAGATATTCTTTAAATTTTTCATGAATAGTAATTTCAAAATTAACACCTTCACCAATTCTTTTAGTTGTAAGGTAGATGTAAGAATGCAAGAATTTTAATTCTTCCTTTAATGTTATGACATCTTTTTTTGAGTTAACAAGCAGATAACGATATACTTTTGCAAAACTTTCAGAATATTCATAACCCAGTTGTTGATCTTCTAAAATTAATTCTGATAAAACACTTAGATTATTAAAAATAAAATGAGGATCAATTTGTAATTTTAATGCTTGTAATTCAGCAGACATAGCTGCTCGTTTATGTTCAGAAGCTTTTAGTTTATGTTCACTAACTTGTATTACTGTTTCTTTCCAACTTTTTAAAAGAAAATCAATTGTATTAAAAGTACTAATCAATAAAGCAATTACAATATTTGTAGCAATCCATTGTCCAAGTAAAGAATATTCTTTTCGAACATCTAATTTTGGTAAGTCATGACAGATATCTTCGAAAAATGAATTAATTATTAGTACAATTAATATACTTCCTATAATTTGAAGTGTACATTGTATTAATAAATGTTTTATAGTTCTGTTATCCCAAGGAAGATATTTATTTAAAAAATGATCAATATAAATACTGACTTCAGAGATTATAATTGAAAAAAATAATCCCCAAAGAAATTCATTAAAAACATTTTTAAAGGGCATCTTTAAATAATCTGACCAAATAGGATCAAGAGGATCCATCAAATAAACAAAAACATAAAAAGTAATAATAGCAACAGTCCATATTATCAATCTTTTTTTAGCAAAGCTTGTAAATTTATTTTCTGATGATAATATTGTATTGTATGTATTCATTATAATTTAATAGGTCAGAATTATTAATGTAAATATAGAAATTGATTTATGAATAATTGTTTCATTTTATATTGAGCCTGCAAAAAATAAGCTTGAAGTGTCATATTTTATTTTTGAAATGATTTTAATAAATAGTCTTTTTTTAAAATATTTAAATTATTTAACTTTATTTTAAGCTAATATGTTTTGTTTATTTTTCTTCTTTTTAGTTATTTTGTTGACTGAATGAAAAAGAATTTTAGAAAATATTTGTTTATTTTATCACTCGTGATGCTTGCCATAGTAAATTGGCATCTCGAGATTTCACATTTTAAGAATGTGAACGATAATCTTACGCAAAGAAGTTTTTCTAAATTTCAAGGTTTTTTCGATTCTAGTACTTCGACGTTTCAATTACAAAATACTTTTACAAACTGTAAAACTAATACCCATACTCAATATAAGAATTCTTATATTGATCGTCATCACTCTAATACTGAATTTTTAGAGAATGAAACTGAAATAGAAGATTCTAACATCCTTCCAAGAAGAGATGTGGATATTTTCTTCAAAACAAATGTATGGAAAGTATTGTTTGCATTTTTGAATGACTTTTATAGTCAACAAAGTGCAGTTTTTCTTACACACAATCTTTCTATCAACAAATCAACTGATGGTCTATACATAGAGTATAGAGTTTTCAGAATATGATTTAAACAACTTTTATTTCAGTAAAAAGTTTACAGTGTTCGTAAAGTTACGATCACCAAAAAATTATTTTCAAAAAAAATTATCATTAAAAACTATTGTTAAATAATTATCACTATGGTTAAGAAAAGCCTTATGGTCGTAAGTGTTTGTGCTTCATTATTTTTTGTAAGTTGCAACTCTGGTAAAGAAAAAAAAGAAGCTCCAGTGGAGTTTAAAGTTACAAGTCCTTTAGTACAGGATACTTTGATTGATAAAAACTATGTAGCTCAAATTCGTTCAATCAATCATATTGAATTGAGAGCTCAGGAACGTGGTTACATTCAGAACATTTATGTAGATGAAGGTCAATTTGTAAAAAAAGGACAATTATTATTTAAAATAATGCCTAATTTATATCAAGCAGATGTAAATAAAACAAAAGCAGAAGCTAGATATGCAGAAATAGAATATAATAATACAAAAAGTTTATCTGAAAAGGATATCGTTGCTCCTCAAGAAATGGCAATGGCTAAAGCTAAATTAGAAAAAGCAAGAGCTGAGGTTTCAGAATCAAGTACACATCTTCAATTCACTGATGTTAGAGCTCCTTTTGATGGAATTGTAGGTAGATTTCATGTAAGAAAAGGAAGTTTAGTAGATGATGGAGACTTATTAACAGAATTATCAGATAACAGTAAAATGTGGGTTTACTTCAATGTTCCAGAAGCAGAGTATTTAAACCAAATGAATCATAAAAGTGATGATGGTTTCTTACATGTAAAACTTCAGCTAGCGAATGGAGAAATGTACAAAAGAGATGGTATTGTTGAAACAATTGAATCAGATTTCAATAATGAAACTGGTAATATTGCATACAGAGCAACTTTCTTGAATCCAGAAAAACTTTTACGTTATGGAGAAACAGGAAATATTGTTATTACAACTCCATACCCACACGCAATTATGATTCCTCAAAAAGCTACATTCGAAGAATTAGATAAAAAATATGTTTATGTTATTACTAAAGATAACGTAGTAAAATCAAGAGAAGTTACAGTTGCTGCTGAATTACCACACATATATATAATTTCTAAAGGATTAGCACAAGGAGATAGAATTTTATTAGAAGGGTTGAGAATGGTTCAAGAGAATCAAAAAATATCTTCTAAATTCTTAGATCCTAAAAAAGTAATGTCTGATTTAGAATTATATTCTGAATAAAACCGATTAATATGTTTAAAAAAATAATACATCGACCGGTTTTTGCGATTGTAATATCGGTCATTATAGTCTTCGTTGGTTTACTTGCTATTGAGCAGTTACCAACCGAACAGTTTCCTCAAATTGCTCCAACAACAGTATCTGTGTCTATTGCATATCCTGGAGCGAGTTCTGAGGTATTAGTAAAATCATCTTTGATTACCATAGAAAATGCCATTAATGGTGTACAAGGAATGAGATATATGACAACAGATGCTACCAGTGCTGGGGAAGCAACTTTGAGTGTAATCTTTGATCCAGGTACCGACTCCAATATGGCAACCGTTTTGGTTAAAACCAGAGTGGATCAGGTAATGTCATTACTACCTGAACTTGTACAAAAAGAAGGGGTTATTGTGCAACCTGTACAGCCAAGTATGTTAATGTACGTTAACCTTTACAGTACAAATAAAAGTATGGATGAAAAATTTCTTTACAATTATGCTACTGTAAATGTTATACCAGAGGTTAACCGTATTCCTGGTATTGCAAGATCTCAAATTTTAGGAATGAGAAGATATGCAATGCGTATTTGGTTAAATCCTGAAAGAATGAGAGCTTATGATATTTCGGTTGAAGAAGTAACTAAAGCGGTAGGAGAACAAAGTATCATTGGACGACCTGGTCGTTTAGGACAAAGTTCTGGTATTGCTGCTCAATCATTAGAATATGTACTTACTTACAAAGGTCAATATACAACTCCTGAAGAATATGGTAATATTATCATAAGAGCAAACGCTCAAGGTGAAAACCTAAAACTAAAAGATATTGCAAAAGTTGAATTAGGAAGTGAATTCTTCGATATTTATTCAAACTTAGATGGTCACCCATCAGCATCAATTGTAATGAAACAAAATTATGGAAGTAATGCGAGTGATGTAATTAAAGGAATTAAAGAAAAAATGGAGGAACTTAAAAAAGATTTCCCTCCAGGAGTTGATTATAAAATTAGTTATGACGTTTCTAAATTCTTAGATGCTTCTGTAGAACAAGTAGTTCATACATTAAGAGATGCATTTATATTAGTTGCAATAGTTGTATTTATTTTCTTAGGGGATTGGCGTTCTACATTAATTCCTATTATAGCTGTACCAGTTTCATTAATTGGAGCTTTCTTCATTATGAAAGCATGTGGTCTAACAATAAATCTTGTAACACTATTTGCCCTCGTACTTGCAATTGGTATTGTTGTCGATGACGCGATTGTTGTTGTGGAAGCTGTACACGCCAAGATGGAGGAGAAGAATTTATCTCCATTTAAAGCTGTACAAGAAGTAATGGGAGAAATTTCTGGTGCGATTATAGCAATTACAGCAGTAATGGTATCTGTATTTTTACCAATATCATTCATGTCAGGACCAGTTGGTACATTCTTTAGACAGTTTTCTATTACAATGGCTAGTTCTATTGTTATTTCTGCACTTATTGCACTTACATTAACACCAGTATTGTGTGCAATGTTGTTGAAGAACAATCATGGTAAACCAAAGAAAGTTACTTTGTTCACAAGATTTATGGATAGCTTCAATAGAGGTTTTGATAAATTAACAGGTGTTTATGCATCTTTATTACGTAAAATTGTTAACAGAAGATTTGTAACTTGGACTGTACTTCTTATTTTCTGTGCTGGTATATTTTATGTGAGTAAAGTATTACCAGGAGGTTTCATTCCTACAGAGGATCAAGGAACAATTTATGCAATTATCCAAACACCTCCAGGTTCAACATTAGAACAAACAAATAAAGTATCTAGAGCTTTACAGGGAATAGCAGAAAAAATAGAAGGAGTAGAAACAGTTTCTTCATTAGCTGGTTACGAGATTATGACAGAAGGTAGGGGATCAAATGCTGGTACGTGTTTGATTAACTTAAAGCCTTGGGATGAAAGAACTCATGATGTAAAACAGGTGATGGAAGAATTAGAAGAAAAATCTAAAGGTTTAGGAGCTACAATAGAATTCTTTGAGCCACCAGCAGTTCCTGGTTTTGGTTCATCAGGAGGTTTCTCTATGCGTTTATTAGATATGAATAAAGAAACTGATTATCAGGATTTTGATAAGGTTAATAAAAATTTCATGGCTGAATTAAAGAAACGTAAAGAACTAACTGGTGTATTTACATTCTTTGCAGCTAACTATCCACAATATGAATTAGTTTTTGATAACGCAGCAGCAATGCAGAAAGGGGTGTCAATCGGTAAAGCGATGGATAACTTAAATATCTTAATAGGTAGTACATATGATCAAGGTTTCATCCGTTTTGGACAATTTTTTAAAGTGTATGTTCAAGCATCACCAGAATTTAGAAAATTACCAACTGATGTTATGAAGCTTTATGTGAAAAATGACCGTGATGAAATGGTACCTTATTCATCATTCATGACAATGAAGAAGAAACAAGGTCCTAATGAGATTACACGTTATAACATGTACAATTCTGCTGCAATTAGAGGTTTACCAGCTGATGGGTATACAACAGCTGATGCAATTAAAGCAATAAACGAAACAGCAGCAGCAACTTTACCTCATGGTTATAAAGTAGCTTGGGAAGGTTTATCGTATGATGAGTCGAGAAGAGGAAATGAAGCAATTTATATTTTCATTGTAGTATTAGTATTCGTTTATTTAGTATTAGCTGCACAATATGAGAGTTTCATTATGCCATTAGCTGTAATTACATCTTTACCAGTAGGTATATTTGGTTCATTCTTCCTATTGAAAGCAATGGGATTAGAAAATGATATTTATGCTCAGGTAGGACTTATTATGCTTGTTGGTTTATTAGGTAAAAATGCCGTACTGATTGTAGAGTTTGCTGTACAAAGAAGACAAGAAGGCTTGTCTATTTTTGAAGCAGCTATTGAAGGAGCTCAAGTTCGTTTCCGTCCTATCTTAATGACATCATTTGCATTCGTAGCAGGTATGATACCATTAGTTTTAGCACATGGAGCAGGTGCAATTGGTAACCATACAATTGGTGCTTCTGCAATGGGAGGTATGATTTTCGGTACAGTATTCGGTATTATAATCATTCCTGGATTGTACTACATATTTGCTAAATGGGCAGATGGTAGAAAAATGTTACAAGATGGTAGCGACCAACATGAAGAGGAAGAATCACCACTAAGCGAAGACATTATTCATTATGATTAAAAACAAATTACATTTGTATGCAGGCGCAGCCTGCATACTAATTGCTCTAGGAGCATGTAAATCAATAGATATACCTCAAAAAGAGGAGAATAAAAATGTGCCAGAATCTTATGGAACTGACACAGCAAATGATAGTATTAATACAGCTAAGCTAACTTGGGATCATTTTTTTACCGATCCTAACTTACAATCTTTAATACAAACAGCATTACAAAATAATCAGGAATTAAATATCACTTTACAAGAAGTAGAAATTTCTAAAAATGAAATTCGTGCAAAAAAAGGTGAATATTTACCTTCTTTAGGTGTAAAAGCTGGAGTAGGAATGGATAAAGTTAGCCGATATACAAATATCGGAGCAATGGAAGCTACTACAGATATAAAGCCAGGGAAAGAAATGCCAGATCCTCTTTTTGATATGGGAGTTGGAGCGTATGCAAATTGGGAAACTGATATTTGGGGTAAGTTACATAATGCTAAAAGAGCTCAAGTTCAACGTTATCTTGGAACAATTGAAGGAAGAAATTTCATGGTTACAAATATAATCGGAGAAATAGCAGATGCTTATTATGAACTTCTTGCATTAGATAATGAATTACAAATTGTTCAAGACAATATAAAAATTCAAAGTGATGCATTAAATGTTGTAAAACTTTTAAAACAATCTGCTAGAAGTAATGAACTTGCTGTGAAAAGATTTGAAGCTCAGGTTCTTAAAACTAAAAGTATGCAATATGATATTCAACAAGAAATTGTAGAAGCAGAAAATAGAATTAACTTTTTAGTAGGTAGATATCCACAACATGTAGAACGATCTAAAGATAGTTTTGATAATTTAGTTCCGCAAGCAGTTTATGCTGGATTACCTTCTGATTTATTAGAAAATAGACCAGACATAAAATCAGCAGAGTATGAATTAGCTGCTACTAAATTAGATATAAAATCTGCTAAAGCAAGGTTTTATCCATCTGTAGGTATTTCTGCTGGAATAGGATATCAAGCTTTTGATCCAGGTTATTTAGTTAACCCTAAATCTCTACTTTATAATTTAGTAGGTGATTTAGTTGCTCCTGTATTAAATAGAAATGCAATTAAAGCAGCTTATTATAATGCGAATGCAAAACAAATACAGGCTGTTTATCATTACGAACAATCTATTTTAAATGCATATATAGAGGTCGCAAATCAATTAGCTAAAATCAAAAACTTACAAGGTAGTTATGATTTAAAATCTCAAGAAGTTGATGCTTTAGTTAAATCAATTGGTATTTCAAATGATTTATTCAAGTATGCAAGAGCAGATTATATGGAAGTTCTTTTAACTCAGAGAGATGCTTTAGAAGCTAAATTTGAGTTAGTTGAAACAAAAGTAAATCAATTAAAAACTACAGTTGCAGTTTATAAAGCCTTAGGAGGAGGTTGGGATCAACAACCTTTGGTAAATCCTGATACAAAAAAAGATACCAATAAATAATTTTAAATATTCTAGTTGATAAATAGGGTAAGGTCGTATGTAACTTACCCTATTTTCTTTTATAAAATATTCTCATAATATTTATTGATTATTATCTGATTAATTATTTTTTATCCTAAAATAGTCGCTTAGTCTATTATGTGACTATAAATTATTAATAATAAATTCATATATTTATCATAACAGAGAGAAATTAATGACTTTAGATAACATAATATTAGAAGCAAAAAAAGGAAAAAGAAATGCCCAAAATGCAGTTATTGAACTATTATGGAATAAAGTTTATGGTTATGTATGGGGAAAAATAAAAAATGAAGAAGAGGCTGAGGATATAACAATAGAAACTTTTACTAAAGTATTTGCTAAATTAAAATTATATAATCAAGATTTTGATTTTACAACTTGGGTTATTTCTATTGCACATAATACAATGATAGATCATATTAGAAAATCTCCAAAATTAAATGTTTCTATGTATGATGAAACTCATCTTCTTAATATTTTAGAAGATCAACCTTCGCCTGAGGAATATTTAATTTTAAAGCAAGATAATGATAAGCTTACAGAAGCAATTGATAAACTAAAAGAACCTTATCAAAAAATTATCGAACTACGTTTTATAGAGGATAAAACGTATAAAGAGATAGCAGATGAACTTAATTTATCTTTAGCGAATGTTAAAGTACGTTTATTAAGAGCCAAACAATTGTTAATTGACGTAATGAAAGGTAATATTTAATTTTAAAATTCGTTAGGTTTATATATCTAAAATTAATCTTGAAAAATGAAAAAAATTGTTTACATATTATTATTAATAGTCATAAGCAGTACATTTTTATTTTCTTGTGGAAGTAGTAAAAAAGTAACTTCTTATAAAAAGACTAATTATCATAAAACTTATTCAAATAATTCTAAGAATAGCTCATCAGTAAATTATCATTCAAAAAATTCTAATGTATCTGTATCTAAAGATGCCAATAGACTTTTAAGAACAGCTAAATCGTATATGGGTACACCTTATAAATTTGGAGGAACAACAAATACTGGATTAGATTGTTCTGGATTGGTATATCTTAGTTTCATGGATGTAAATATCGAAATGCCTCGTGTATCTAGAGATCAAGCGAATTCTGGAAGAAGTATTGATATAGAAAATGTAAGAATTGGAGATTTAATTTTTTTTAATACTTCAGGTAATTCTATTTCACATGTAGGTATAGTAGAGAGTATAAATAATAATGGAACTATAAATTTTATACATTCCTCAACTTCAAAAGGAGTCATGATTTCATCTCTTGATGAAAACTATTGGAAAATAAGATTTGTAAAAGCAACAAGACTTTTATAAATTCGAACGTGATTAAGAAACGTTTATTAATATCATTATTTTTAGGTATATTTTTATTTATATCGAATTCTCTATTTGCACAAGTAGAGAATGATCGTATAACTATCGATACAGTAAAAGTTGAAAATAAAAAACCAACAAAGTTTAAAAATTTTTATAATAAACTTTTATTTAAGAATAAACGAAAAAATAATTTCCCTTTACAAGTTGACAATAGAAATGAAAAGTTATATGAAGGAAAAATTATTAGAAATATATATTATAAAACTCAAGATCCTTTTGGATATTCACTCACAGATACTACAAAACGGCCAACCAAATGGGTAGAAAGAGCAGGTAATACATTACATCTAAAGTCTAAAAAATTTGTACTAAAACAAAATGTCTTATTTAAAGAAGGACAAAAATATGATTCGGTAAAAGTATATGAATCTGAACGTTTAATACGTACAAATAGATCTATTCGTAAAGTAGAGATTGATGCACAATTAGTAGGAAAAGATTCTGTAGATTTATATGTTAATTCTATAGATTCTTGGAGTATGTTTGTAACAGGAACAGTATCTAGCTCTAGGGCAGGAATAAGAATTAGAGAAAGAAATATTTTAGGATTGGGACATGTTCTTGATAATAGATATAGACATAATTATAGTTCAGGTAAATCTCTTTATCAATTTAACTATACTGTACCTAATATAGGGAAAAGTCGAATTCAAGGAAATATACATTATTTTAAAAACGAAGACGATTATTATAATAAGTCTATTAATTTTGTTCGACCTTTTTATTCACCCTTAGCACATTATGCAGGAGGTATATCTGTTGGACAGATATATTTTCAAGATTCATTAGACTTTAAAAAAGAAAAACTTGAGATGAATAATTTTAAATATGATTTTCAAGATTATTGGCTAGCAAGAGCATTTAGAATAGACAAAAATAAATCGACAAGTAATATCACTAATTTTATAGTTTCGACACGATTTTATAGAAGAAATTATGACGAAAAACCTATTGAGCAGAATGATCCTATAGATTTCTTTTCTAATCAAACAAATTATATGTTAGGGATAGGGATATCATCACGTAGATATGTAAAAACTAGATTTATTTATAATTATAATATTGATGAAGATATTGCTGTAGGTAAATCTTTTGGAGTAATATCTAGTTATCAAAGAATTCGTAATGAGAATAGATATTATTTAGGAACAAAAGCTTCTATGGGAGGTTTTTTAAGATCTGGATTCTATGGAATAAATATTGAATATGGAGGTTTCTTTAATAAAAGTGCTTTTGAACAGCAAACACTTTCTATAGAATTACAGTACATGGCAAAGCTGATGACGATAGGAAAATGGAAAATTCGTAATTTTGGTAAGCTTAATTATTTGTTGGGGCATAATAGATTGGATTCACCTGCTGATGAATTATCTCTACACCAAGATGATTATCTAGGAATGGCAGGTTTTAGATCAGATAGAGGTTTAATAGGACAGCAAAAATTAATGTTAGAATATCAAGTACAGACTTATACTCCTTATCAGTTTTTAGGATTTCGTGTTTCTCCGTTTTTTAATGCTATGTTTTCAGCGATAGGTAATAACAGTAAATTTATATTAAATAATAATCCAGTATATTCTCGATTTACACTTGGAGTTATGTTTACAAATGATTATTTTGTATTTAATAATATACGTTTTTCATTCTCGTTTTATCCTAATATTCCAGGACAAGGAAATAATATATTTAAAACAAATTCTATTGATAATAGAGATTTCGACATGATGGATTTCAATTTTTCTAAACCTTCTTATATTCGTTGGAATCGTTGGGATTAGAAAAAATCTTCCTTAAAAGGAATTTCTAATTGAGTTCCAAATTTATTATTATTTTCTAGATTAGATATAGCAACACCAAGTAAACGAACAGGTTTATATTCACTATAACTTTCTGCTAATAATTCATAACATAACTGTTCAAATAAGTTTTTGTTTTTTATTATAAATGAAGCGGATTTACTTTTAGTCGTTAAAGAAAAGTCATTATATTTTATTTTGATTGTAATAGTTCTACCAAATATATTTGTTTTAGAGGACCATTTCCATACATCTTCTATAAGTGGAAATAATCCAATCTGTAGTTCTTCTAAAGTTGATAAATCTTTATTAAAAGTTGTTTCGGAACCGGAAGATTTTCTTATTCTAGTAGGATTTACCTCTCTGTTATCAATTCCACGAACAATATTATAATAGTAAAGACCCGATTTACCAAATTCACGTTGTAATTTATCAATTTCTAATTTTTTTAAATCAGAGCCATTGTGTATTCCCATCATTTGCATACGCTCGGCAGTTACTTTACCAATCCCATGAAATTTTTTTATAGGTAATTGCTCTATAAATTCTGAAGCTATTTTAGGTGTAATTACAAATATTCCATTGGGTTTATTATAATCAGAAGCTATCTTAGCTAAAAACTTATTATAAGAAACACCAGCAGAAGCTGTTAAATCTGTTGTTTGTTTGATTTTGTTTTTTATTTCTATTGCAATTTCTGTAGCAATATGTATGTTTTTATGATTATTAGTAACATCTAAATATGCTTCATCTAATGATAATGGTTCTACTAAATCAGTATATTCTAAAAATATTTGACGTATTTGATTTGATACCTCTTTATAAACTTCGAATCTAGGTTTAACAAAAATCAATTGAGGACATTTTCTTTTAGCAACAATGGATGACATTGCAGAGCCAACACCATATTTTCTGGCTTCATAACTTGCAGTAGCAATAACACCTCTTTCTTCACTTCCCCCTACAGCAATACATTTACCTTTTAATTCAGGAAAATCTCGTTGTTCTACAGATGCATAAAATGCATCCATATCTATATGAATAATTTTGCGAAGCATTACTACAAAAATACTTCGTTTATTTTAATTCATACTTTTGTATTAATGATTTTAAACTTTTTTTATCAGCAACAATTGTTAGATAATCACCTAATTTAATTTCTGCATTTCGATCAGGATTTTGAATAAATTTACCATCACGTTCTATAGAAACAACAATTGCTTTAGAATCATCTTTTATATCTCCAACCGTTTTATTTTCTAAAATAGAGGAATCTTTAGGGACAACCACTTTTTGTAATGTAAAATTGTCTGTGTTTTTAATTTCATTATCTTCAGGAGGTGTTTCACCAATAATTTGTAAATATCTTTCAAATTTTTGTAATTGTTCATCATTTCCAATAATACCAATTTTATCGAATGGATATAAAGCAGATTCAGAATTAGGAGTTTGTAATATTCTATCACCTCTTTTAATGTAGGCAATATTAATGTGAAATTTTGTTCGCCAATCTAAATCACCTAAAGGAACACCGATAAAATTTGCATTTTGAGGAACAATCATATCAGATATATGTGTGTTATCCCAAGTATATTGAAACTTTTCTTTCTTTTTTTTCTCTTCATTTTTTTTCTGAATAATTTCTCTTTCGTTTAAATTAAAGATGAATTTAGTTTGAATATAATTATAGAATTGATTAAAATATTTTGATAAATAGTACATTGTAATCAATAATACAAGAGCAAGAATTAATGATGCAATTTTACTTGAAAAGAATTGATTGTAGATAAAAATAACACAAAATACAACCAAAGTAAGTCGAATACTTATAATAGCAATTAAAGGAGCTCTGTTGTATATTGATTCATCCCAAAATTCATTAATAATTTCTTTTTTAGGTTTACTTCCAATAATAGCCCATATAAATGGAATACAAAGAATAAAAGTTATTACAAGAGAAATAATACTTCCTCCGAAGCCAGTAAACCATGTCATTAAGAATGGTAAAAAATAATTTTCTACAATTAATGTAATAGCAATAATGATAACGCTATTTATAGAGATAGTTGATATAGTTTGAATTATTATTTTTTTCCATTTATTATCATCATGTATTCTTTGTGTATCAGATGAATATGATTCTATACCCTTAATTACTTTTTGGGGTAAAATTTTGATTAATATGTTGTAAACTACTTCAGAAGATTTTATTAAATAAGGAGTAGTAAAAGTAGTTATTGCAGAAACTCCAATTGCTACAGGAAATAAGAAATCACTTGTTACACCAAGTGATAATCCTAAACCAGCTACAATGAAAGCAAATTCACCAATTTGAGCCATGCTCATACCAACCTGTACAGATTGTTTGAGTGGTTGACCAGAAATTATTGCTCCAATTGCTGTAAATAATAATTTACCTAAGATTGTTATTAATGTAACAATTAAAATTGTCCATTTATGTTCATACATAGAAACAGGATCAATCATCATTCCAATAGAAATGAAGAAAATTGTTGCAAATAGATTTTTTACAGATTCAAAATTATGTTCAATTTTTTCAGCGTAAACAGTTTCTGCTAAAATAGATCCCATAACAAAAGCTCCTAATTCTATAGAAAAACCTGCACTATCAGCAATATATACCATTCCTAAACATAAACCAACAGATATTACAAGTAAAGTTTCATCATCTAGATAATTTTTTATAGAGCGTAAAAAAGTTGGAATAATAAAAATACCTCCAATAAACCATACTGCTAAAAAGAACCCAAGTTTTATGAAAGAAACTACCATTTCTCCACCGTTAAAATGTTGACTAACAGCCATCGTAGAAAGCATTACCATCAGTAAAATGACCACAATATCTTCTACAATTAAAATTCCGAAAACAACTTTAGCGAATTTTTTTCTTTTTAGACCTAATTCGTCAAAAGCCCTAATTATAATAGTTGTTGATGAACTGGCTAAAATTCCTCCAAGAAAAACACTATCCATAGTAGACCAATTCATAAATCTACCAGCAAAATAACCAACAGTTACAATACAAAATATTTCTACTATAGCAGTGATGGATGCAGATCCACCAACGTTGAGTAATTTTTTGAAACTAAATTCTAATCCTAAACTAAATAAAAGAAATATAACTCCAATTTTAGCCCATATTTCAACATTATGCTCATCTGCAATAGATGGTATAAAGGAAAAATGTGGACTAACTAAGAATCCAGCTATAATATAACCTAAAACAAGAGGTTGATTTATACGTTTAAAAATAAGTGTTGTTACAGCTCCTACGCAAAGAATGAGCCCTAAATCGGTAATAAGTGTTGGTAAGTGTTCTCCCATGAAAAAAATAGTAATTATTCAGTCATTCACAAATTACTAATTTTTATTAAGGATTACTATATAAAAATAGATTAATAAGTGTATTTTTCGATATAATCTTTTCTTTTATCTTCAGAGATTTCTAAAATAGTGTTTATATAATTATCTATAGAGCCATATTTTGAATTAATTTCATCAAATGAAGCTTTTAAATAAGAGCTTTCAACCCAACTTAACTTTTCTAATACACCAAGATCCATTTTAGGAAATAAAAAATGTAAATTTTTAGCTTTATTTAATCTCTTTAAGATTATTTTTTTTCTTAGATTATTTGATAATAAATATTCTTGGAAAATAGTTTGATCATCAAATTTTAAAATTTTCATGATAATAGCACCTATTATGCCAGTTCTATCTTTACCCGCTGTACAGTGAAATAAAATAGGAGAATCAGAATCTAATAATTCTGTAATGATAGCTTTAATTACCTGAGTGTTTTCTGTAGGATATTCTTTATAGAATTTTATCATTCTATCGTTTGCATCATTTACATTTACTTTACCCTTTAGAACTAATTTTTTGGCTTGATTCATTTGATCTTCTTTATCATCAAATGCTGGGTAATAATGTATAGTTATATTAGGAATTAATACGTCATGTTTTTTAGAAACTTCATTATTTGTTCTTAAATCAATGATATTATTAATTTTTAATTCAGTAATTTTTTTAGATTCTTTTAATTGATGTAGATCACCACTACGATAAAAAATACTATCTTTTAATATTCGACCATCTTTATTTTTAATAGAACCAATTGATCTAAAATTATTTACTTTTTTAATATGAAGTTCATTTTTTTCAGATGCTTTCGAAAATTCGACACTTTTAGTAGAGTAACTACTGCATGAAAATAAAATAAAACTACTAATAATAGAAAAAAAATATTTTAAAGGTTTGAAATGCATGATTCTTATTTTTAAATTAATTATTTAAACAATCAAATTTTCAACCAATATAAAAATATAGCTATAATTAGAGTGTTTATTAAAAATTAAAATGGAAGGTTATCATCATCATTGTTCATAGAACTTGTAAATTCACTTCCGAAATCACCAAAAGCATCAGTAGGATTTATAGCTTCTAAATTCATAGAGCTTCCCATTTCTTGAGATTGACTACCATCGTTCATAGAGCTTTGAATCTCGAAATCTCCACCAAAAGATGTTTCTAAATCTGTAAATTTAGCTTGTTCATTAATAAAACGTAAACGAACGTTTTCTAAAGCTCCATTACGGTGTTTAGCTATAATAAATTCAGCTTGTCCAGCACAAGGTTCACTTTCGTCATCCCAATATTCGAGTTTATAATATTCAGGTCTATAAATAAATGAAACAATATCAGCATCTTGTTCTATGGCTCCAGACTCACGTAAATCAGATAGCAATGGACGTTTACTCCCCCCACGTGTTTCAACAGAACGAGAAAGCTGAGATAAAGCAATAACAGGAATACTTAATTCTTTTGCAATAGCTTTTAATGAACGTGAAATCATGGAAATTTCTTGCTCACGATTTCCATTTGCTTTTCCTCCAGCTGTCATCAATTGTAAGTAATCAATTAAGATCATTTTTACTCCATGTTGAGAAACTAATCGACGAGCTTTAGCTCTTAAGTCAAAAATAGAAAGGGCAGGAGTATCATCAATATATAAAGGAGCATTTTCTAATCCCTTTACTTTTGTATACAATTGTTTCCATTCGTGATCTGCTAATTTTGCTTTACGTAATTTTTCACCCGAAATTCCTGTTTCACCTGAAATCATACGAGTAATAAGTTGGACAGATGACATCTCTAATGAGAAAACAGCAACAGGAATATTTTTATCAACAGTCATATTTTTTGCCATAGATAAAATGAAAGCTGTTTTTCCCATACCTGGACGAGCAGCTAATATAATTAAATCTGATTCTTGCCAACCAGATGTAATTTTATCAATTTCAGTAAATCCAGATGAAAGACCTGACATTCCTTCTTTTGTAGACTGAGCTTTAATTTTATCGATAGCTTCTGTAACTAAGTCTCTAGCTTCAGAGTAACTTCTTTTTATTCCACCTTCTGTAATCTCAAATAATTTACTTTCTGAGTAATCTAATAAATCGAATACATCAGCAGTATCATCATATGATTTTTCAATTACTTGATTTGAAATTTCAATGAGTCTTCTTAAAATATATTTCTCTTGTATAACACGAGCATAGTATTCTACATGGGCAGAAGAAGAAACTTTTTGTGTTAATTGAATCAAGTAATAATCACCTCCTACACGATCTAATTTGCCTTCACTTTTTAATTCATTTGCAACAGTTAATAAATCAATTGGTTCTGAATCGTTAAAAAGTTTTTGAATGACAGCATAAATCGCTTGATGCTCTGGTCGATAAAAAACTTGTGGAGTTAATATATCTATAACTTCATCCAATCCTTTTTTATCAATCATCATAGCACCAAGTACAGCTTGCTCTAAATCAACAGCTTGTGGAGGAAGTTTACCTTTCTCTAAACCGATGACATTTCGCTTGTTAGCTGGTATTTCGGGATTATAATTTGCTTGTTCCATAAGAGGAACAAAATTAAATAAAAAAACGAGATATAACTAATTGTATATCTCGTTAATTTTTCGTATATTAAATTATATACCCTATTGTATTATTTTATCCAGAATACTCTCCAAAGTTAATAAAACGATCTTGTCTTTGTTTTTGTAATTCTTTTGGAGATAATTTTTTCAATTCATTATATGTATCCCAAACTTTATTTTTTAAGTTTATATAAGCTACTTCAGGTTTGTAATGTGCTCCACCAAGTGGTTCAAGAATAATATCCTCTATTAAACCTAATTCTAACATATCAGGACCAGTTAGTTTCATTTGTGAAGCAGCTTGTTCTTTGTAATCCCAACTTCTCCATAAAATTGTAGAACAGTTTTCAGGAGATATTACAGAATACCATGTATTTTCTAACATAAATACTTTGTTACCAACACCAATTCCTAAAGCTCCACCAGATGCACCTTCACCAATTACAACTGTAATAATTGGAACAGTTAATTTCAACATTTCATAAATGTTTTTAGCGATAGCTTCACCTTGTCCGCGTTCTTCAGCTTCTAAACCAGGATATGCACCAGGAGTATCTACTAGCGTTAAAATTGGAATATTAAACTTTTCGGCTAATTTCATTAATCTATAAGCTTTTCTATATCCATCAGGATTAGACATTCCAAAGCGACGATATTGTCTTTCCTTAGTGTTTTTACCTTTTTGCTGACCAATAATCATAAAAGTTTGACCATTGATTTTTCCCATTCCACCAACCATTGCTTTATCATCAGCATAAGTTCTATCTCCGTGGATTTCTATAAATGTGTTATCCGTAATTGCATACGCATAATCTAGAGTATAAGGACGAGAAGGATGACGAGATAATTGTACACGTTGCCATGGAGTTAATTTTCCATAGATTTCCTTCTTTTTATTTTCAATTGCAATTTCAATTTCAACACAAGCTTGTTTGATATTAACTCCGCTTCCTTCTCCGACGATTTGACAGCTTTTTAACTGTTCTTCCAAATCTTTGATAGGTTGTTCAAATTCTAAATATTCCATACAAAAGTGTTTGTTCAATCTTACAAATATAAAAAAGGTTTTTAAGCCTATTGTAATATTGTGAGATGTTTTTAATAATTTTAATAATTAATCTAAGCTTTATTGACTCTAAATTGTTGTGAATTAGATTTTTTCAATAAGTATTGCTGATGCTCCACCACCACCATTACAAATAGCAGCACAACCAATTTTACCATTGTTTTGCTCTAAAACATTTAATAATGTAACTAATATTCTAGATCCAGAGTTACCTAGTGGATGACCAAGAGATACAGCACCTCCATTTACATTTACTTTGTTTGAATCGATATTTAATAATTTTGTATTTGCAATTCCAACAACAGAAAAGGCTTCGTTAAATTCCCAAAAATCAACGTTATTAGTAGTGAAATTTGTTTTATTTAATAATTTTTCTACTGCTTTAGCAGGGCTTGTAGTAAACTTAGAAGGTTCTTGTGATGCATCAGCATAAGAAATAATTTTAGCTAATGGTTTTAAGCCAAGCTCATTTGCTTTGTCTAATGACATTAAAATAATTGCTGAAGCACCATCATTTATTGTTGAAGCGTTTGCAGCAGTTACAGTACCTTCTTTAGAGAAAACTGCTCTTAAACTAGGAACTTTATCAAAATTTACATTTTTATATTCTTCGTCTTCTTTAAAAATGATTGGATTACCTTTTCTTTGAGGAATTTCTACAGGTACAATTTCATTTTCAAATTTTCCTGAAGTCCAAGCTTTAGCTGATTTTTTATACGAATTTATAGCAAAATCATCTTGTTCTTCTCTAGATATTGAAAATTCTTTTGCACATGAATCTCCAAATGCACCCATCATTTCTTTGCTATAGTAATCTTGTAAACCATCATTTACAATTCCATCTAATAATGTAGTATTGCCGAATTTATTTCCAGTTCTTGCATTTGGAGAATAAAATGGAACCATAGACATATTTTCCATACCTCCTGCAATAACAATCTCTGCATCTCCAAGAAGTATGGCTTGTGTAGCAAACATAACTGCTTTCATACCAGATGCACATACTTTATTTATAGTTGTTGCAGGTATTGTATTTGGAAGTCCAGCTTTCAACATAGCTTGTTTTGCAGGAGCCTGTCCTTCTCCAGCTTGTAATACATTCCCCATATAGACTTCATCAATTAATGAAGGATCTAAGTTTATTTTATTTATAGCTCCTTTTATTGCTGTTGCTCCTAAATCAGTTGCAGGAATAGTAGATAAACTACCTAAAAATGATCCTATTGCTGTGCGAACAGCAGATACGATAACAACTTCTTTCATTATAATATATTTCTTTATTTAAAACTCAATTAATCGCAAGATAAAGATAATCTTAATTGTATTGAATTTTTTTAGTGTAAATCTATATTCAGATAACGATAGAGTGGTTTTTTTTGATAAAATATAAATGTTTTTTTCAAAAGTGGATTTATATTTGTTCTTTTGCTTAAAAATAAAACAATAATAGTAATTAATCAATATTAATTAAAGTTTTGTAGAATAGAATAATCGCCGTAAATTCATCAAATAAGTCAAATTTTTTATGAGTAGAGATAACAATAAAATATATATATCTAATAGTCCTTTTGTAAATGGTCATAAAATAGTTGATTTTGTTTGGAATGCACATTTGGATGAAAATTTAGATTTATGGATGGATCTTCATTTGGAATCTGATCGATATGACGAGGAAGAAGAATATAAAGATGATCTTGAAGAAATAGACGATATTTCTGAGGAAAATGCTGAAAAACAATTATGGATTAATTATGATCATTGTATTATATCAAGTACATATTGGAATAATAAAGGAATTAAAATTAATGAGATAGATAATTTTGATTTTAAATCAATCAATAATAAGGTTTTTATTGTTGATCCTTTACCAATTGATTTTGATGATACTGAAAAATTAGCTTTTGGTATTTCTATGTTAGGAAATGATACGTTAGCACAGAATGAAATAACTTTTCTTGATACTTCAGAATTTGGTGTTTTTGACATTAAATGGAAAGGCAAAGTAGCAAATACTTATCTTGGTGAAAAAGAGTTTGATTATGAATTTTATGTCTATATGAAAAACATAAGATTCGAAGGTATAAATATTCATCCTAGTTTAAAAAAAGATCAGGTGATTAATTTTATTCAATCTAATAATTTTAATCATTTTGAATTATTAGATGCTGATGATTCAACATTGGAGAATTATATATTAAAGCTAAAAAAAGTATTGTGATTTTAATTTGAAATCATCAAGAAAAAAATACATTTATAACTATATGAATAGTAAAATTATTCAAAAATGTGAAGAGGAAAAAATACAATTTCTTAATGAAATACAACCTTTTGGATATTTAATAGGAGTTGATAGCATTACCTATGAAGTAAACTTTGTATCAGAAAATATAAATAATTTATTAAATCTGTCAGCATCATTATTATTGGGTAAACATATAGACGATGTATTTGATTTTAAAATTAATTATGAAGATATTTTAAAATTAGATAAAGGTGATTTTATTAGAAATGTAATTGTAATAAATTCTGAAAAATACCATTTTAAAAATTATCTATATAAGAACAATATTTACATTGAGATAGAGCATCATTTTGATGATAAATTTGATTCAATTAATTATTATAATTTCTCTGAAAAAATATTGCATACAAAAACAATAGAAGAAAATTGGAAAAATCTTGTTGATGCAATTTCTTTTATCACATCATATGAAAGAGTTATGATATATAAATTTCTTGAAGATGGAAGTGGAATTGTTATTGAAGAAAATGTAAAAAATGGACTTGAAAGTTATATAGGATTACGTTTTCCTGAATTTGATATTCCAAGTCAAGCAAGAGAATTATATTTAAAAAAGAAAAGTAGAATAGTAGAGAATATTGAAGCTATTAATATACCTATTATTTCTAAAGAAAATAATCAAATAGATTTATCATATACATCGATTCGTACTTTATCACCAATACATTTAGAATATTTAAAAAATGCTGGAGCATATGCTAGCTTCTCTATTTCAATTGTAGTTAATAATAAGTTATGGGGATTAGTTGCCTGTCAAAATTCTACTGCAAAATCTATATCATATAATATTAGAATGCAATGTGAATTGTTAACTCGTTTATCAAGAATATCTTATATTAATTTTAAATCGAATGAAAGAATTAAATTTCAAAATAATTTTAATGAAACTGCAATAAAATTAAAAGAAAATTTATTAGTTGAGGAATCTTTAAGAAGTTCTATTACTAAAAATCTTAAAGAAATTTTGTTATTAACAAAAGCTGAAGGTATAGCCTTTGTAAATGATGATTATTGTAGTTTAGAAGGAGAAACACCTGGAATAGAGGAGGTTTTACGAATAAAAGAGTGGGCAAAAAAACAAGGAATAGATAAATTATTCTACTCTAATTCTTTTTATAAAGATTATGGAAAGGAGCTTAATTTAAGTCCTCTGGCTGCAGGAGTTATGTTTAGATTCTTAGATCAAACATATAATAATTTTATGATCTGGTTTAAAAAAGAAGAAAATTTAAAGCTTAAATGGGCAGGCCAACCTCATAAAATAGAGAAAGAAAAAATTGATGAAAATGGTAATAAAATAATTTATTATTCACCAAGAACTTCATTTAAATATTGGGAAGAAGAAGTGCTTCAAAAATCATTCATGTGGCAGAAAAATGAGATTTATGTAGCGAAAGAAGTTTTAAAAATAATAATTGATACAATAAATACTCAATCTTTTAAGATTCATAATTTATATGAACAATTAAAAGAAATTAATGAAGAATTGGACGCGTTTTCTTATACTGTTTCTCATGATTTAAGAACTCCTCTAACAGTAATGAAGCTTAATTGCCAATTATTACAAAAAAGATTGATTGAAGATAAATCAAGCTCAAGTCAGATAAAAAATATTATTGGAGAGATTGATAAAATTGTAGAAATGATGGAAGAAATTTTAGTTTTAAGTAAAACTAAAAAATCAGATATACAATTAGAAGAAATAGATCCAGAATTTATTATTGAAAAAATAGTAAAAGAATTAAAAATATATTATCATACTCCTAATACATCTGTTGATGTAGAAAATATTTATGAAATATTTGGAGAAAAAACAATGGTATATGAGGTTTTTTTAAATACAATAGGAAATGCAATTAAGTATTCTTCTTTAGAAGCAGCACCTAAGATTATTATTAATTCTTATATAGAAAATAATAATGTAATTTACCATGTAACTGATAATGGAATAGGGATAAAGAAAGAAGATTACTCTAAGATGTTTAAATTATTTAATAGAATGTCTAATACTGATGGCATAAAAGGAAATGGAATTGGATTAACAATTGCTCAAACTATGATGAAAAGAATGGGAGGAGATATTTGTTTTGAAAGTGAAGAAGGCAATGGAACTACATTTATATTAAAGTTTAGAAAAAAATAAAATTATGCTTACAGATTATTTAAAAGAAAATACAGCAATATATCATGATAAAATTGAAGCTAAATTAGAATCAAATAAATTATTTAATGGTTCTTTTTCTGAAAATAATTATTATAAAATGCTTCAAGTGAATCATATTTTTTTAAAGTTTTATGAAGATGCAATTAAAGATTTTTTAACAGAAAAAGATAAAGATATTTTATCGCAAGTAAATTTTGATAAATTGAAATTGATTGAAAAAGATTTAAAAGAATTAGAAATTAATGAATTGGATTTACCAAAATCATTTGAATTACAAAATAGAGCAGAGGCTTTTGGAGCATTATATGTTATTGAAGGTTCTATGTTAGGAGGTAATGTAATTGCTAAGACTTTAAAAAAATATCCTGATTTAGAGCATAAAAGCTTTAACTATTTTGGACATTATGGAGAGAAATTAGGGAAAAGTTGGAAGACTTTTTTATCTTATATAAATGAGGAATTCACTACTGAGACAGAGAAAAAAGAAGTTTTTATAGGTGCTAAGAAAGCTTATGAAGATTTAATAAATTTTGCTTAAATTTTGCGTTAGGGATTGTAATGTAAAACCCGCTCGAACGCACAAAATAATATTAAAAAAGTCTCGAAATTTCGAGACTTTTTTAATATGTTATTAGTTATATGAAAAATTCTATTTAGAATCTTGGGCACCAAAAACTTGTTGTAATAGAGAAGTTGTTCGTAATGCAGTGTTACTACGTATTCCTTCCTCTTTTTCAGCAACCATATTAAAAACTCCATTAATAGCTTGTTGAGTAACGTAAGTATCAAGATTAGGTTCAACATTGTTGCCTGTTAATGTATTGTATTTAGTAATCATTTGATTCCAGACTTTATCAGCACCTACCTTATTTAATGAAGCTTCAATTTTTGGTTCAAAAGCTTTTGTTAAATCCGAATTTGTTTTAGTTTTAAGATAAGCTGTAGCTGCATTGTTATCTCCTAATAAGATATTTTTAGCGTCAGTAATTGTCATTGAAGAAAGTGCATTTACAAATATTGGAGCTGCCTCAGAAACAGCATCTTCTGCTGCTGAGTTAATTAATTGTACACCTTTATCTGCTAAACTCCCTAAACCTAAATTTCTTAGTGTTTTTTCTACTTGTTGTAATTCTTCTGGCATTACAATTTTAGCAATAGGATTATTATAAAATCCATTTTTTTGACTCAATGATTTTATTCCATCATTTAATCCAATAGATAATGCTTCTTTTAATCCAGACGCAATTGTAGAATTAGATAAAGAAATAGTATTAGCTAATGTTGTATTTGTTGTAGAACTAGTAGTTTCTTTATTCGTCTTCTTTGTAGTTTTCGTCTTCTTTTTTGTTTGTTTTGTTTCTTGTTGATTTTTTTCAACTTCACTTTTTATTGTTCCAAAGATAGATTTTAAATCTTGAGCTTTGGCTTGAAAAGAAAATACACTAAATAATATAATAGCTAAACTAATTTTTTTCATAAGAAATATGTTTTAATTATTTCAATTAAAATTCACTTACAAAGTGTAATTTAATTGAAGGGAATTTGTCTTGTGTCATTTGAATAGTAAACGCAGAATCTGCTAAGAAAACCAATTGGTTGAATTTGTCTCTAGCAAGGTAACGTTGTTTTACACGTTTAAATTCTTTAAATTCTTCTGTATTTTCATCATCAACTTCTACCCAACATGCTTTGTGTACAGCAAATGGTTCGTAAGTTGCTTTTGCTCCATATTCGTGTTCTAAACGGTATTGAATAACCTCATATTGTAATGCACCAACAGTACCAATAACTTTACGATTATTCATTTCCAATGTAAATAACTGAGCAACACCTTCGTCCATTAATTGGTCGATACCTTTTTCCAATTGTTTTGCTTTCATTGGATCAGCATTGTTGATATAACGAAAATGTTCTGGAGAGAAAGCTGGAATTCCTTTGAAAGTAAATTTTTCTCCTTCTGTTAATGTATCTCCAATTCTGAAATTTCCTGTATCATGTAGACCGACTATATCACCAGCATAAGATTCATCTACAACCTCTTTTTTATCAGCAAAAAATGCATTTGGAGCAGGGAATTTCATATTTTTACCTTGACGAACATGAAAATAGTTTTTATTACGTTCAAATTTTCCAGAAACTATTTTTACGAATGCTAAACGATCACGGTGTTTAGGATCCATATTCGCATGTATTTTGAATACAAAACCAGAAAATTTATTTTCGTAAGGCTCTATCTCTCTTAAATCCGTTTCTTTTGCTTGTGGAGTAGGAGCTATATCTACAAAGGCATCTAATAACTCGCGTACACCAAAATTGTTTAATGCAGAACCAAAAAATACAGGTTGTAAATTTCCGTTCATATATTCTTGCATATCAAATTCCGGATAAACACCATCAATTAAATCAATTTCGTTACGAAGATTTTCAGCATAGTTTTCTCCTATTAATTCGTCTAACTCAGGATTAGCTAAATCTTCAATTTTAGTTGTTTCAGAAATTTTTTGTTTGTTGTCTCCAGAAAAGATATTTATATTTTTTTCCCAAATATTGTAAATTCCTTTGAAAGTAGCACCAATACCAATTGGCAAAGAAAGTGGAGTAACTTTTAAATCAAGTTTTTGTTCTACTTCATCCATCAAGTCAAATGCATCTTTACCTTCGCGGTCCATTTTATTGATGAAAACCAACATAGGAATTTTACGCATACGACAAACTTCTACTAATTTGATTGTTTGTTCCTCAACCCCTTTTGCAACATCTATTACTACAATAGCAGAATCAACAGCAGTAAGAGTACGGAAAGTATCTTCAGCAAAATCTTTGTGACCAGGAGTATCTAGAATATTAATTTTTTTCCCTTTATATTCAAAGGCTAAAACAGATGTAGCAACAGAAATTCCACGTTGACGTTCAATCTCCATAAAATCGGAAGTAGCTCCTTTTTTTATTTTATTACTTTTTACCGCTCCTGCTTCTTGTATAGCTCCTCCAAATAATAATAATTTTTCTGTAAGAGTTGTTTTACCAGCATCTGGATGGGCAATAATACCAAAGGTTTTTCTTTTATTTATTTCTTTCTCTAAAGACATTGTAATCAAATTTCAGGTTGCAAAGATAGTTTATCTGTAGAAAAATAGAAACATTATTCTTCAATAGAATAATCTATCTTAAATTGCGTTATTAAATAAAGATGAAAACCAACAATGAAAAAGATTTTTTACTTTTTATTACTACTATTAAATAGCTTTGTTTTTGGGCAAAAACCAACTATAAATAAACTAGAAGGAGGATTTACATTCAATAATTTAACTTTAGATACATATCCAAGTAATACAAATTTTTCACCAAGAACCTTAAGTTGTGCTTTTAGTAACAGTTACGATTATAAATACTTTTCATTTAAGGCTAATTTCGATATGACTTTCGCTTTTGATTTAATTTCCTCGAATACTAATTTTCGTTTTTTGATTTGGAAGTTGTCAGCAGAAAAATCCTCTGAAGATGTATTTGTAGGAGGAAGAACAACTATTGAACCCGATAGATCAGTAGAAGGAAGTGCAAATATTAAAGGTTTAAAATCTGGAGTTACAAATTTTTGTGAATCTATTTTTAATTCTAGCGCAACTGGTTATGCAAAAGCATTTGAAGGAAATGATTTACTAAAAGAAGGTGAAACAATAGTTATTGCTGTTTATGGTCCAAAGGACAATATATTCAATATAAAAATAAATGTAGCAGAAGAACGAACAATAAATTCATTAAATTATAAATGTAATGGATCATCTTATAGTTATCAAGAAGTTTATGATGCTGTAAAAAATGATTCAAGTTTATCTAATATAAAATTATACTCAGATACGTCTTTTAATAATGAAATTAATAATGGAGCTACATTTGGTACAAATACAACAGTTTATGCTCAAGTAAAAGATGCTACTGGTAATTTACAATACATCTACACCATTCCAATTCAGTTTATACCAGAACATGTATTTAATTTTAAATCTTCATTTGAAACAGAGTATGAATGTTCTTTGGTTTATACATTAAAAAAGGATAGACTTTTAAAAATGTTATTTCCTTCTGGAATAGATGTATCAAATTATATAATAAAAACAGTAAACGGTATTACATTTAGAGAAGATAATCAAATTAATTTAACACCAGACGGAAGTGAAAATTTAAAAATCATTATTTCTTATACAGGAGCTTGTCCGATTGATTCTCAAGAAGTTTCTATTCCATTAAAACAAGGTAGTCCTATTATTTCTGAGATTCCCCCATATTTTACTTGTTCATCATCTTATGTGATTAATTATGATACTATTTATTCTAAATTAGGAGTTGATAAAAATCAATATAATTTAATTGTAACATTGGGTGGAAATTCAATATCTGATGGTAATTCTACAACTATAAATGTTGGAACTCCGTTAGTATATCAAGTAAAAATTGTTTCTAAATCTTCTGGTTGCGAAAGTAATGCAGTAAATTTCAAGGTAACTAGAACTTCTTCAGTAAATATTGTAAATGCATCAATTTCTGGTATTTGTTTAGATGATTTTTCTCAAACAAATGTAGATACAGCAATTAATACAATTCAGAATGGAAATACAACTCCTTATCAATTAAAATATTATCAGGCAGACGGAACAACAGAAATAGCTCAAGTGAATTTATTTGAATATATTAGAGCTAATAAAAATGGAAAAGTTATAGTAAGAGCATTAGCAGTAGATAATTCAAATACAATTTGTGATACTACAGTTAATTTAACATTTGCTCTTAGTCAATCATCATTTGTAAAAGTAGATAATATAACAAATTATAATTCTACTTGCTCAGACGATGGTGTTGGATTTACATTCACAAAAGCAGCAATAGAAACTTATTTAAAATCTAAATTAGGAAATAATATAACCGCTTTTAGTGGAATTAACGATATTTCACTTTCTGATAATCAATCAACCACTATTTCTTTTAAAGTTCAGCTAAATGGAGAATCATGTTGGTCAGATGAAATGCAATTAAAATTGCAAGTTATTACAAAACCAAATGTAAATTTACTTGATGTAACAAAAACATTACAAGCAGATTGTAATAATTTAATTACAATCAATCAAAGTGTTTTAAATGAATTATTTGGAGTAGTTTCTACAACGAATTATGATTATGAAATACAACATAACAATTCAACAGCTTTAACTTTTGATTCATCAAATGAAGCAAAAATTAGTGTATTATTCAAAAATAAAATTGATAATTCATGTTTTGTAGAAAAAATAATTACAGTAACCAAAAAGCAAAATTTAGATGTAGACGCTACTTCTTTAAATGCATATAATCAATCTCATCAAATTGTTTTTTGTGCTGATGATGAAACAGGAGCAAAAAATCAAATTCAGACATTATTAGATTATATCAAAACACGATATGCAACATTAGAATCTTTATCTACTGTAGATGAAATTTTTGCAAAAATTGGTCTAGGTCAAGGAAATATATCAATAACTTTTGAAGATCCAAACTATTGTGGACAAGTTGATATTAAATTTTATTATCAACAAAACGAATTACCTTCAATTACAGTTCCAGAGAAAGGATATGTTTGTACAGGAGAGTTATATGTATTAAATTTTTCATCGCAATCAAATTATAACGATTATAATTATATTGTAGAAAAAATAGACGGAACTAGAGTTACAGGAATTGATAAGTATGATTTAGAAATCGGAACTTATAAAGTAACTATAGAAAACAAATCGACAGGTTGTAGTGTTGTAAAAACATTGGTTGTCGAAAATTCTCCACTGCCAACGATAGAAAAAATTGTAATTAATCAAAAAAATATAATTGTTACAGCAAAAGGAAGCGGAGTATTACAATATGCATTGTATGATAACAATGGAAATGTAATTATAAATTGGCAAAGAAGTAATACGCTAATCATTCCAGCTAATTTAACAAATTCTAATTTTGTTGTAAAAGTTAGTTTAGACAATTGTGGAATTTCAGAAGAGTCAGATATCATTTATCTTGATTTACCAAACGTAATTACTCCAAACGGAGATGGGAAAAATGATATTTGGAAACCGATGACTAAAAGCGGTCAAGCCAATGATTTAACACATTCATATAAATTGATTATTTTTGATAGATACGGAAAGCAAATATTATCTAAAGAAGGAGTAAATGTTATAGAGTGGGATGGAACTCAGAATGGAATGATATTACCGGACGATTCGTATTGGTACTTACTAGAATCATCAAAGAAAACTGGGATTATTCAAGTACAATATTCTGGAAGTATATTATTAAAACGTAAAATTTAATTCAACGATTGAATAAAAAATATGAAAAAATTAACATTTATTCTTTTCGCGTTATTTTCTATTACTAAAGTAACAGCACAACAAGGTTTACCATTTTATAATCATTATTTAGTAAGTGATAAAATGCTTATTAACCCATCATATGCAGGTCAAAATCCTAATGTTATTTCTATAACAGGTACACATCGTAATCAATGGGATGATATGCCTGAAAGCCCAAGTACTCAAACTTTAAGTGCTCATGGAGTAATTATAGATCGTTTGGCATTAGGAATGCAATTTTTTAATGATAGAAATGGAGCTGTGAAAATGACAGGTTTTGGAGTAAATGCTGCTTATCATATACCAATAGAAGACAATTCTTATAATGATGAAGATAATCCAAGTGTATTTTCTTTTGGAGTAGGAGCTTCTAATGTTTCACAAAGATTTGATTATTCAAAGATTATTGCTGAAGATCCAAATGACCCCGCATTACAACAAGATAGATATTCTGTATTTTTTGCGAATGTAGGTTTATCATTCAAATATGCAGGTTTTTCCGGAGGAGCATCTGTGCTTAATATTCCTTTAACAGAAAATATTTATTATGTGAATAGCGTGGAACCTTTACCTACCTGGTATTACTTTAATTTTGGTTATACTTGGCAAGTAACTGAAGGAATATCTTTAGAACCTTCTTTGGTTTATAATCTTAACTCTATATCTCAACGTAATTTAGACATTAATTTGATGTCGCATATTGCTTTTGGAGATAGAAATCAAGGTGTAGACTTTGGGTTAGGTTATAAACAAGGAATGGATTCGAAAAATAGTAATCCATTATTTATTTCCCCAATTCTAAAATTTAAAGTAGGAACGGTAAAAGCTGGAATTTCTTATGATATTGGTCTTTCAGACTATCAAGTAGATGGACGAAAAAATGGAATGTTATTTAGTCTTGGTTTTGATTTAGAAAATCCTTGGGGAGCTAGATATTATTAATATATAAAAATAAAAATCCTGATATAATTATATCAGGATTTTTATTTTTTGAATGAATTGCAATCATAAATTGTTACTTTTTCATGATATTTTATTCCAAAGTACCTAATAATATCAACTTTACAAGCTTGCAATTACTAGTTAATTAATTCTGTGATAAACACGATCTTTTCATAATTTTATGTTTTCCTTATTGAGCTTAATTCATAAATTAATTTTGCGAAACACTAAGACCAGCTCTTTTTAACAATGAATCAACATTTGGCTTTTGTCCTCTAAACTCTTCATAAAGTTTCATTGGTTCAACTGTTCCTCCAGAAGATAATAATTTATAAAATTTCTGAGCAGTATCTGGATTAAAAATTCCAGTTTCTTTAAAAAGTGCAAAAGCATCAGCATCTAATACTTCAGCCCATTTATATGAATAGTAGCCAGATGAATATCCACCTTGAAAAATATGAGAGAATGATGTACTCATTATATTATTTTCAATCTCTGGATATAACTCTGTTTGTTTGAAAGTTTCTTTTTCAAATGATTGTAAACTGTCAATTTCTTTTAAATCATGTGCATGATAAGCCATATCCAATAATCCAAAACTTAACTGTCGTACAGTTTGATATCCTTCCATAAAAGTAGAAGAAGCTTTTACTTTTTCTATTAATTCTTGTGGAATAATTTCGCTTGTTTTGTAGTGTTTAGCAAAAAGTTTTAAAGCTTCTGGCTCATAGCAAAAGTTTTCGTAAAACTGTGAAGGTAATTCTACAAAATCCCAATATACATTTGTTCCAGCTAAACTTTCATAAACTGTATTTGGTAATATTCCATGTAAAGCGTGTCCAAATTCATGGAAAAGTGTAGTTACTTCCTGAAATGTAAGTAATGAAGGAGTATCTTTTGTTGGTTTGGTAAAATTACAAACAATAGAAATATGTGGACGTTTACTATTTCCATTTATATTAGAAGCCTCACGGAAACTTGTCATCCATGCACCAGGACGTTTACCTGCTCTTGGAAAAAAATCGGCATATAATAAGCTTAAGAAATTTCCATGTTTATCAAGAACTTCATAAGTTGTTACATCTTCATTATATTTATCAATGTTATTAATTTCTTTAAATGTAATTCCGTATAATTTTGTTGCGACATCAAATGCACCTTGAATTACATTTTCTAATTGAAAGTAAGGTTTTAGTTCCTCATCAGAAAGACTGAATTTTTTTTGCTTTAATAATTCAGCATAATAACCATGATCCCAACGTTGTAATTCATCAATGCCATCTATTTCTTTAGCAAAAGCTGAAAGTTCTTCTATTTCCTTTTTAGCAAATGGTTTCGCTTTTATAAGTAAATCATTTAAGAAATCAATTACAGTTTTGGGAGATTTAGCCATTCTTTCTTCTAAAACATAATCTGCATGTGTTTTATACCCTAAAATTTTAGCACGTTCATGACGAAGTTTTACAATTTTTTTGACATTTTCTTCATTATTAAATTCATTATCCTGGAATGCTTTTGATCCATTTGCTTTAAAAAGTTTTTCTCTTAATGTTCTATTTTTTGCATATTGCATAAAAGGGATAAAGCTAGGAGCTTGTAAAGTAATTAACCAACCATCAATATTTTTTTGATCAGCGTCAGCTTTTGCTTGTTCTTTTACATAATTAGGTAAGCCATCAAGATCATTTTCAGATTCAATAATTAATTCAAAATTGTTAGTTTCTGCTAATACATTTTGTCCGAATTGTAAAGAAAGTAATGATAGCTGTTTGTCAATTTCTCTTAATTTATTTTTTTCGTCATCATTTAGATTAGCTCCGTTTCTAGAAAATCCTTTGTATTTTTTTTCTAATAAATATGCTTGTTCTTCTGTTAAGTTTAATGAATCTTTTTGTTTATAAACAGCATTTATACGTTCAAAAAGTTGCTGATTTAATCTAACATCATTTCCAAATTCAGATAATAATGGAGAAATTTCTTGTGCAATTTTCTGAATTTCGTCATTTGTTTCTGCTGAATTAAGATTAAAAAATATAGAAGAAATTCTACCTAATAACTCACCAGACAATTCCATTGCTTCTACTGTATTTTCAAAAGTAGGCTTTTCAGGGTTATCTACAATTGCATCTATTTCATTTTTTGCAATTCTTATAGCTTTTTCAAAAGCAGGCTTATAATCTTCGTTTTTAAATTTAGAAAATGGTGCACTCTCAAATGGTGTATCAAATTTTTCTAATAAAGGGTTATTCATTTATATTGTATTTTTTAATTAAAATTATTTGTTTTTTATAGGTCAAAATTTAATCCAAATTTTCGCAAACTGCCAAAAAGTCCATATTTTTTTAAATGTTATTAATTATTTTTTAAACTTAAAGTAATACAAATAATTAGGTTGAATAATCAAAAATAGTTAATGTAAAAAAGGAACTTTTTATGATTTAAATAAGTGTTTTTTTGTCTAAAAGACGTTTTTTATTTTTCAGTTGTCAATAAAATCTTATAATATTGTATTTGTAAATTAGACGTATAGAAATGAGGGATTATATACAAGTCTATTCAATAGACAATATCTTACGAACATATAGAGAGCAAGTTGTAGATAGACGTTTAGCTATATTTGATGTAGGCCCAAGTAATAGTTATTATTTTGTAGAAGGAAAACCATATAAATTTACCTCTTTAGGATTGATTTTAGTAACTGCAGGAACTTGTGAAATAACAGTTAATTTGAGGCCCAATCTAATTAGGTTAAATGATATTATTATTGTACTACCGGGACAGCTATTTGAAATTATTGAACATTCAAAAGATTTTGCTGTTAAAGCTATATTTATTGATTCTAATTTAATTATAGAAGCAGGATTTCATGTAAAATCAAATAGTCTTATCGATTTCTTATCTTCAAAATATCCTAAAATAATTTCTCTTGATAGGAAAATAGTAAGAGATATGAAGTATAACCTAAATAAAATTAGTATGTATCTGGTAAAAAATGATAATATTTTTTCTAGAGATTTAGTTTTACATCATTTTTCTATTTTAATGTATGAGATGGGGAATTTTTATAATAAATCTGTTGCAGAGCAAAGTTCAACAAAAGAGGTAAGAAAGGAGGAATTAGCTAAAAGATTTTTATATTTAGTTTCGACTCATTTTAAGAGAGAAAGGAGTGTAAGTTTTTATGCTGATGAAATGTATATTAGTAGAAAACATTTAACAAAAATAATTGTTGAGGTTTTTAATAAATCACCAAAACAAATTATATCTGAAGCTATAATACTGGAAGCTAAGGTTTTACTTAAAAACCCAGATTATAGTGTTTCTGATGTAGTTACAGATTTAAATTTTGTAGACTCTTCAGTTTTTAGTAAATTTTTTAAAAATTATGCAGGAATATCTCCTACTGCATTCATTACAAAGTAGTAAAATATTTTAACAAATTTTATGCGTCTTTTTGACAAATTATTACGTTGTTTTTACTAGCCAAATAAAAAAAATGGACTGAACTTTGCGATTCAATTTATAAATCATGCGTCTTTTTTATAAACATGTATTATAATATTGACCTTAACAAATTTTATGGAGATAAATTTAACTAAGAAGATATATGCACATATTTCTGCAATTGGTGGATATGTGCCAGAAAATAAGAGAACTAATCATGATTTAGAATTGATTACTGATACTTCTGATGAATGGATTGTAAAAAGAACTGGAATAAAAGAGAGGAGGATTCTTGAGGAAGGGTTAGCAACTTCTGATATGGCGGTAAATGCAATCAAAAATTTAATTGAAACATACAATAAAGATATTAATGATGTTGATGCTATTATAGTAGCAACTTCTACACCTGATATGTTAATGCCTTCTACTGCTAATATAATTTGTGGAAAGTTAGGTATAGAAAATGTTTGGGCATTTGATATCAACGCAGCATGTTCAGGTTTTTTATATGCTCTTGATATGGGAGCTTCTTTAGTAGAAACTAACCGTTATAAAAATGTATTAGTTGTAGGTGCTGACAAAATTAGTGCTTATGTTAATATAAATGATCGTTCCACAAATATTCTTTTTGGTGATGGTGCAGGAGTTGTATGGTTAGAACCAACAAAAGAAATAGGAGTTATTGATGCTTTATTATTAAGTAATGGAACAGGAAAAGAATTTTTAAATATAGAAGGAGGAGGATCTCTTTATCCTCCAAGTCAAGATTCTTTAGAAAAAGAAAAAACATATATAAAACAAGATGGTAAAGTTGTATTTAAAAATGCAATTAATGCAATGAGTCATACTTGTCTAGATGTATTAGATAAAAATAATTTATCAGTATCTGATATTAATTGGCTAGTTCCACATCAAGCTAATAAAAGAATTATAGATGCTGTCGGTAAAGAAATTAATATAGAGGAGAATAAAACTCTAATTAATATTGAACATTACGGTAATACAATTGCTGCAACTATACCTTTGTGTATATGGGAAAATTCTTCTAAATTAAAAAAAGGAGATTTGTTAATGCTTACTGCATTTGGTGCAGGTTTCTCTTGGGGAGCTAGTTTATTAAGATGGACAATTTAAAAAGAGATTTATAGAAAATATTTACTATATTCTAAGAGCAATATTATTTTTAATATTGCTCTTTTATTTTTATAAAATTTTAAGTATCATACTATATTATTAATATTATCCTTGTCTAAAATGAGTTATAATAAAACTTCGTTAATTATAATTCATTTCGAAAAGTATTGATTTTATAAAAGAAGTATCAATAATTATAAATAGTCATTAAAATTTGAAAATAGAAGAGAATATTTTTAAAATAAAAAAAGCTATTTCAAAATAGAAATAGCTTTTTTTGTGACCTGGCTGGGGCTCGAACCCAGGACCCCAACATTAAAAGTGTTGTGCTCTACCAACTGAGCTACCAGGTCTCCGTTTTGGAGTGTTATAATTTTTATACTTCTTAATAACATGAAGTTTGTGACCTGGCTGGGGCTCGAACCCAGGACCCCAACATTAAAAGTGTTGTGCTCTACCAACTGAGCTACCAGGTCTCCGTTTT